>JBAREU010000414.1:0-8509 GCA_049796515.1 Solirubrobacterales bacterium | reverse complement strand
CACCTCCCCCATCCGCTTGGAGGCTTCCTCTTCGGTCCGCTTGACCGCCCGCGCCAGCGCCTGATCGGCCTGGGCCTTGTTGGCGGTCATCTGCGTGGCGAGCGCCTCGCGGTCGGCCTCGGCCTGCTTGCGGGCGCGCTCAAAGGCCTTCTCAGCCCGGCTGCGGCCCTCCTCGGCGCGGGCTACGCGTACCTCCGCGGCGCGGCGCTTCTCGCGTTCCGCGTCGATCCGCTCGCGACCCTCCTCACCGATCTTGTGCAGCGTCGCCTTGGCGCGCTCCTTGACCTCGGCGGCGTCCCTCTCCGCCTCGGCTACGCGCACCTCGCTCATGCGCACCCACTCCAGAGCCTGCTTGGCGACTCCCTGAATCTCCTCGGTCGCCTCCGCCACCGCGTTCAACTTGAGTGCGGGCTCGCCCATCGGTCGCAACCTACTACTCAGCCCGGAAGCGACGCCACCCCTACCAGCGCCAAACATCCGCAATTAGCGGAGAGGCCGCTAAGTGGACGTCTCGGCCTCACGCGCGTACAGATCTTTCTTCAGGATCTTGCCGCTCGCGTTCCGCGGAAGCTCATCGATGAACTCGAACTCGCGCGGCGCCTTGTAGCCGGCGAGGTGGGCCTTTACGTGCGCCTTCAGGTCCTCGGCCGAGGTGACGACCTCGGCCGAGGTGACGACGAAGGCCTTCAGCCGCTGCCCGTACTCATCGTCCTCGACGCCGATCACGGCCACCTCGACCACCGCTTCGTGGTCGGCGAGCAGGTCCTCCACCTCGCGCGGGAAGACGTTCTCGCCGCCGGAGACGATCATCTCGTCGTCGCGCCCGTCGACGAAGAGACGCCCGGCAGGGTCGAGGTGGCCGACGTCGCCGCTGGAGAGCAGTCCGTCGATCGCCTCCTTGCCCCCACCGCCGGTATAGCCCTCGAAGGACATCTCGTTGCCGACGAAGATGCGGCCGACCTCGCCGCGGGGTACCTCGCGCCCCTGCTCGTCGTACAGCCGCACGACGGTTCCCCGCGGCGGCCGGCCTGCGGTGCCTGGCGCCGCCCGCAGGTCAGCCGGCGTGGCGACCGTCGCGTAGGCGACCTCGGTCGAGCCGTAAAGGTTGTAGACGCTGTCGCCGAAGCGGTCCATCCACTCGATCGCCAACTCGCCCGGCAGCGCCGAACCCGAGAGCGAGGTGATCCGCAATGAGGAGAGGTCGTAGGAGGCGAGCGTCTCCTCGGGGAGCTGCAGGATGCGCTGGATCATCACCGGCACGACCGCAAGCACCTCGGCGCCGTGGTCCTGCACGGCGCGCAGGGTCTCCTCGGGGTCGAAGCGCCGGCGCAGGACGAGCGTCGATGCGGTCGGCAGGCTCATGATGAAGTGGAAGAAGCCCCAGGAGTGGAAGAGTGGCGCGGCCACCATCATCGTCTGGCGACTGCGGTAGGGGATCCTGTCGATCAGAGCCGCCACGGCGAACAACCCGTCGGGGCTGGAGCGCTGGGCGCCCTTCGGCGTCCCGGTCGTCCCCGAAGTGAGGATCACGAAGCGCGGCTTGTCGGGTGGCGGCTTCAGATTCGAATCGTCGGCGGAGGAGGAGATCAGCGAATCCAGGGTCGGCGAATCGGTCTCCCCCTCGCTCCAGCCAACCACTCGCTGAATGCGCTCATCGACGCCGTCGAGCAGATCGGTGAACTCCTCGTCGTAGACGAGTGCCTTCGGGCGCTCGCGGTGGGTCACCTCGGCCAACTGGGGCCCGGCGAACATCGTGTTGAGGTAGAGCGCGCTGGCGCCGAGCTTTGCGGTGGCGAGAGTCGTCTCGATGAAGCCGCGGTGGTTGCGGCACATGATCCCGACCCCGTCGCCGTAGCCAATCCCCATCCGCTCGAAGGCGCGGGCGAGGGCGTTCGAGCGCCGGTGAAGCTCTTCGAAGGTGAGCGAGCCGCGTTCGTCGATCAGCGCCGTCTCGTCTGGGTAGTGGATCGCCGCGGTCGTGATGCCGAGAGCCGGCGAGGCGCCCCAGCGCACGAAGGCGGAGATGACCTTCGCGGACTTGTCGGGCCGGTGCACGCCGAGGACGCCGGCCTCGCGCAGGACCCCGATCTCGAACGCTTTGTCCGAGGCCTTCTGCCGTGCTGCCGCTGCGATCGATCCGAGTCTGCCCATCGCCCCCGAAGCCTATTCGCTCTCCACCGAGGCCACCGCTATGCAGGCGATTCCCTCGCTGCGCCCGATCCAGCCCATGCCCTCGTTGGTCGTCGCCTTGACGCTGACCCGGGCCGAGGTCGCCTCGGCCAGAATGCGCTCCATCTCGGCGCGGTATGGGGAGAGCCGTGGCTCCTCGCAGACAAGGGTCGCGTCGAGGTTGACGATCTTGCCGGCGATCGTGCCAACGACGGTGCGCAGCATGTCGACCGAGTCGGCGTCGCGCCAGCGCTCCTCGTCGTCCGGGAAAAGCGTGCCGATGTCGCCGGCGCCGGCGGCGCCGAGCAGCGCGTCGATCACGGCATGGGTGAGCACGTCGGCGTCGGAGTGACCGCTGAGCCCGCGCTCGTGCTCGATCTCGACCCCGCCCAGAATCAGCGGCCGGCCCTCGGCGAAACGGTGGCTGTCGTAGCCGATACCGACGCTCATTGGATCAGCGATTCTCGCCTACCCGGTCGGGAAGCGGCTCCAACCTGCGCTCTCGGCGCTCGAAAACGCATATCTCCTCGACGCCGAGCTCGGTCAGGAACCCCAGCGCCTTCTCGTAGCCGAACCCGACCTGCTCGGGGAGGTGGGCGTCGGAGGAGAGGGCGAACGAGGCGCCGGCATCGACGCACATCTCGGCGAAGGCCGGCGAGGGATACAGCTCGCCGACAGGCTTGCGCAGGCCCGCGGTCGAGACCTCGACCGCGATCCCGCTCTCGGCGATCGCCTCGACCGCCGGCTCGTAGAAGTGACGGGGGTCGCGCTCGGGCAGCGGCCGGCCCCGCCCCCAGACCTTGACCAGATCGGGGTGGGCGAGGATGTCGAAGAGGCCGGAGCGGGCGCACTCGGCCAGCGCCTCGAAGTAGCGACGCCAGACCTCGTTGGGGTCGCCCCGCCCCTCCCAGACGTCCCAGCCCTCGTGATCGACCGCCGCCTCGCCGACGAAGTGGACCGAGCCGACCACGTAGTCGAAGTCATGCGCCTCGAGCAAGTTGGCCGTGCGGTCCTCGGCCCCGGGAACGAAGTCGCACTCGATCCCGAGCTTGAGCCCTTCGCCGCGGACGAACTCGCAGTAGGCATCGAGGTCGTCGCGCGCTTCTTCCTCCCAGAAGGGATGGCGCCAGAGCTCAAGCGCCTGGCTGAAGCGGTGGACGTGCTCGGCGACCCCCAGCTCCTCGACCCCCGCCGCCTCCGCCGCCTCCCGGTAGCGCTCGACGTTCTCGGCCGTGAAGTAGCGCTCCGGCGGCGTGTCGGGATCGTCCGGCCGCAAGTGCAGGTGGTAATCGGTCAGCATCGCGCCCCACGTTACGTGCCCAGGGGACGTGCCGTCGCTAAGCGGTCCATATGGGCCCCGTAGCGACGGCACGTCCTCCTGGCGAGCGTAGGATCACTCGATGGTCCACTTGCGGATCGTCGTCGCGGCCGAGCGGTCCGGCAAGGTCCTCAGCCTGCTCGAAGCTACGCCCTCGGCCTGCAATGTCGTCTTCCTGGCGAGGGCCGCCCGCCAGCCGGCCGGCGACGTCATCCTCTGCGACATCGCTCGCGAGGACGCCAGCGTGGTGATCGAGGACCTGCGTGAGCTCGGCATCCCCAAGGACGGCTCGATCGCGCTCGAGCAGATCGACTCGCAGATCTCCGAGGCGGCCGACCGGGCTGAGCGGGCGGCGCCGGGCGCTCCGTCGGACGCCGTGGTCTGGGAGGAGGTCGAGGCTCGCACCTCGGAGAGCAGCGAGCTGGGCGGCAACTTCCTCGTCTTCATGGCTCTCGCCTGCCTGATCGGCTCGGTCGGAATCTTCACCGGCTCGCCGATCCTGATCGTCGGCGCGATGGTCGTCGGGCCGGAGTTCGGACCGCTGGCGGGCCTCTGCGTGGCGGCGGTCGAGCGTCGCCGTGGGCCCGCCCTGCGCTCGCTGACCGCCCTGGCCGTCGGTTTCCCGGTGGGGATCACCGCTGCCTTCCTCTTCACGCTGATCTGCGTCGCGACCGGCCTGGTCGACGCCGGCTTCAAGAGCGTCGACAACCCGCTGACCCAGTTCATCGCCGAGCCGGACGAGTTCTCGGTCATCGTCGCGGTCTTCGCCGGCGTGGCGGGAGTCCTCTCCCTTACCTCGGCCAAGTCCGGCGCGCTGGTTGGCGTGCTGATCTCGGTGACGACGATCCCGGCAGCGGCCAACGTCGGCGTCGCCGCGGCGCTCGGCAACTGGGCGGATTGGCGCGGGGCAATGGCCCAGCTCTCCATCAACCTGACCGGGATAGTCCTGGCCGGCATCGGCACCCTCTACGTCGAGCGCAGGCTCTTCGAGCGACGCCGCCGGCGCCACTTGGAGGACGGTACGAGAGTTGCCGCCGGCCTCCCGAGCGATTAGCTCCGCTCGGCGAGCAGACGCTCGGCGAGCCGCAGGTCGAGCGGCGTCGTCACCTTGAGGTTCTCCGGTGGCGCGGGGTGAATCAGCACCCGGCCGCCCGCCGCCTCGACCAGCATCGACTCGTCGGTAGCGGCCTCGACCTGAGCCGGATCGGCCTCCAGGGCACGGCGCAGCGCCTCGACCCGGAACACCTGGGGCGTCTGCGCAGCCCATAGCCGGCCCCGGTCGACCGTCTGCTCGACCACGAGTGCTCCGTTCGGCGCCTCTACGGCCCCCAAGGGAGCACGCGTCCGAGCGAACGGCTCCCCTGCCTGCTTGATCGTGTCGGTGACCGGCGCCGCGGCGATGGCGCCATCGGCCTCGGGGTCGGAGACCAGGGTGGCGACGACACCCTCGACCAACTCAGGCGTCACCAGTGGGCGCGCCGCGTCGTGGATCGCGACCAGCTCGGTGCCCACGGCTGCCAGGGCGTTGGCGACCGATTGGGCGCGGGTGGCGCCGCCATCGACGACGCCGAGGTCGTGACCGCCGAGGTCGTGGACATGACCAGGCGGGCAAGCGACGACGATCGAGCGCACGCCGGAGGCGGCCCGCATCGCCGCGATCGACCACTCGACCATCGGCCGGCCGGCCAGCGAGACGAAAGCCTTCGGACCGCCGGCTCCGAGCCTCTCCCCGGAGCCGGCAGCCGCGATGACCGCGGTGACGGACGCTGCGTAAGCGCTACGCGGTGGCGGCGAAGCGCTCCTCCAGCAGCCCGTCGAGGTACTCCTCCGCGCCTTCCTCGTCCTTGTCGAGCGCGTACATGAACTCCGACGCGAGGATCTTCTTGGCCCGCGTGTACATCTGCTTCTCGCCGGTGGAGAGGCCCTTCTCCATCTCGCGGATCGCCAGGTTGCGGACGACCTCGGCGAGCTCGAACACGTCGCCGGTCTTGATCTTCTCGCGGTTGTACTTGAAGCGCCGGTTCCAGTTCTTCGGCATCTCCGACACGTCATCGGTGAGGACGGATGTGACCTTCTTGATTTCGACCTCGTCGATGACCCGCCGCAGCCCCGCCTTGCCGGCGTTTTCGCAGGGAACCATCACGGTGAGTTCGTTGTGAAGGATCTTGATCGTGAGGTATTCACGCTTCTCCCCCATCAGCTCCCGCGTTTCTTTCTTCATCACCAAGCCCGCGCCGTGATGCGGATAGACGACCTTGTCGCCCTCCTCGAAGTCGCAGACGTACTCGACCTCGACCTCCTCGACGCTGACCTCGGTGGCCTCCTCTAGCTGGGGAATCGCTTGCTCCTTTCCATTTGCGACGGCCTCCATGGCCGTCAACTCTGTAAGTACCGGTCGACCAGATCGACTTCCTGGAGCCTCCGCAGGCCCTCGCGGATGTCCTTTGCCCGCGTCTGCCCGACGCCGTCGACGGCCTCGAGCTCCTCGTCGGAGGCGGCCAGGACGTCCTCCAGGCTGCCCAGGTCCTGGATGATCTTCTGGACGACAAGCTTGGGGATGCGCGGGATGCGGCCCATCAGGCGATACCCGCGCGGAGTGACTGGAAAGTCGAGGGTGTTGAGCTTGCGGTCGTAGCCGAGTAGCTCGCCGAGGCGGCCAAAGTCGAGCACGTCCTCGTGGGGCATCCGCGCCAGCGACTGCAGCACCGTGTTGAGGTTCCCCTCGGAATCTTCGACGCTGTAGTCGCGGATCAGCGCCGACTTGTCGACGGCGACGCCGACCATGGTCTCCTCCAGCTGCATCTCGATCAGGCGGCCCTCGGTGCCGAGCTCGACGATGTAGCGCTCGACCTCGACCGCCATCCGCGTCGTCAGCTCGGCCCGCTGGAGGACGGTGAGCGCGTCGTAGAGGACGCCGCCGCCCTCGAACTCGAGTGCGGTGAGGCGGTCGGAGACCTGTTCGAGCCGCTCGCGGTACTTCTCCAGCGTCGCCAAGCCCTGGTTCGCTTTGGCCAACACCGCGGGGATCTCCTGCAGGATGTACTTCGTCCCCTCGACGTAGAGGGAGACGACGTCGCGGCGCTGCGAGATCGCGACGACCAGCGCGTCGGTCTGTTTAGAGACGCGCTCGGCGGTGCGGTGGCGGGTCCCCGTCTCGGCCGAGAGGATCGTCGGGTCCGGCATCAGCTGGACGTTGGCCCAGACGATCTTCGTCGCCTCGGGGTTGAGGACGATCGCCCCGTCCATCTTCGCCACCTGGTAGAGCATCGCCGGCGTGTAGTCGATGTCGAGGCGGATTCCGCCCGAGAGCATGTGGGAGATGTCGGCGGGGTCGCCGACGACGATCAGGCCGCCGGTGCTGGCGTGGACGATGTTGTCGATACCCTCACGCAGCGCGCCGCCAGGTGCGACAACGTCCAGGGCCCTGAGTAGCCGGGGATCCTGCCGTTCCGCTAGCTCGTGAAGCTCATCCCCGGGCGGCGAAGACATCTCGTCTAGGATGGCAAATTCCGCTCTGCAATGCGGTCTGACCAATTCCTAGTGGAAAGGTCGGAAAGGTCGTTGTCAACCGAATCGCTCACTCAAAGGTGGAATCTCCGGTGATGAGCGTGCGGTTCGGGCACCGGGCGATCGGAATCGCGCACAAATGCCCAGGTGAGAACGGCACCGGCTGCGCAAAGGAGGACCAGGACCCAGGTGGAGTCGCCGACCGCGTGCGCGAACGAGTCGCCATCGCCGAGCAGGGCGTGGAAAACCGCACCGCTGGCGGCAAGGGCGATCGTGCCGGCCATCACCCGGTCCATCGCCAGCACGCCGGAGGCGATGCCGACCTTCTCGGCGGGCATCGCCGCCATCGCCGCAGTCGACATCGGCGCGTAGACGAGCCCGAGGGCGACGCCAAAAGGCAGGTATCCGGCCAGTAGGAGCGCGTAGGAGCTATTAGCACCGATCTGGGTCAGAGCCAGGAGGCCAAGTACCCCGAGGATCATCCCGGTGGTCATCAGGGCGCGCCCGCCGAAGCGGGCGATCAGGCGGCTCGAGAAGGGAGAAACGAAGATCATCGGCACGGTTACGGGAAGGATCATCAGCCCGCTGACGATTGCCGAGTGCCCGCGCACGTCCTGCAGGTACTGCGGCTGGAAGAACATCACCGACCAGTAGGAACCGACCAGGGCGAAGGCGGCGGCGCTGGCGCCGAAGTAGGGGCCGTTGCGGAAGAGGGAGAAGTCGACGATCGGGCCTGGCGAGCGGTGCTCGATTCGCCAGAAGGCGTAGAGGCAGAGGAGTCCCAGCACCGCCGCGACGGCCACGGCGCCGGCGCCCCATGTCTGCGCCTGGATCAGCGCCAGGACGATCGCCGTCAGGCCCGCCCCCAACGTGGCCAGGCCGGCGAGGTCGATGCGGCGGCCGGAGCCCGGGTCCGTCGACTCGGGGGCGGCGATCGCGGTGATCGCGATCCCGACCGCGGCGATCGGCAGGTTGATCCAGAAGATCAGGCGCCAATCGAGGTCGACCAGGAGGCCGCCGGCGAGCGGCCCGATTCCAAGCGCGAGGGCCGAGATCCCCGCCCAGATGCCGAGTGCCCGTGCCTGTTCACCTGCCGGGAAGGCGTTGCAAACGATCGCCAGCGAGAGCGGCAACATCGGCGCCGCTCCCAACCCCTGCAGGATGCGCCCGCAGATCAGCACCAGCTCGTCGCCCGCGGCCCCGGAGAGGATCGAGCCGAGGGCGAAGACACACATGCCGGCAAGGAAGAGGCGCTTGCGGCCGAACATGTCGCCAAGGCGTCCGGCGGTGACGACCAACGCCGCGATCGCCAGCAGGTAGCCGTTCATCACCCACTGCAGCCCGGTGGCACTCGCACCGACGTCCTCGCGGATGCTCGGCAGCGCCAGGGCGACGACGGTCGAGTCGAGCATCAAGAGGAAGAGGCCGGCGCTGGTGCCGGCCAGGGTCCACCACGGACGCGACATGCGGGCGACCCTATAGGGACGTGCCGTCGCTCAGGAGCCCATATGGACC
>JBAREU010000413.1:0-2819 GCA_049796515.1 Solirubrobacterales bacterium | reverse complement strand
CCCGTCGCCACGGTGGGGGAGCTGCCGGCGAGCGACCGGCCATTGATCGCGATCGACCCCGGGGGCGGAGACCTCCGCTCCGCCGAGCTGCCATCGCGCGCGATCCTCGCCTTCGGCACCGAGCGCTACGGCCTCAGCGAGGCTCTGCTCGAGCGCGCCGACGCCCGCCTCGGCATCCCGATGCGCGCCGGCGTCTCTAGTCTCAACCTGGCTACTGCAGTGGCGGCCGTCCTCTTCGCCCAACGCCTCTGAGCTGTCGACTACGATCTCTGCGCCCCCGCCCCCCACGAAAGGAACCGCCTTGCTGCCACTCGCAGACATCAGCTTCGGTGAACTCCTCCTGATCTGCCTCGAGGTCTTCTTCCTGGTGATCTGGATCTGGATCCTCTTCACGATCATCACGGATCTCTTCCGCGACCACGAGCTGTCGGGCTGGGCGAAGGCGGCCTGGGTGCTGTTCCTGGTCTTCATCCCCTTCCTCACCGCGCTGATCTACCTGATCGCCCGCGGCAACGGCATGCGCGACCGCACGATCAAAGCGCAGGCCGACGCGAAAAAGCACTTCGACGAATACGTGCGCACGCAGGCCCATGCCACGCCCGCCGACGAACTGCACAAGCTCAACGAGCTGAAGGAAAAGGGCGCGCTCTCCGCCGAGGAGTTCGACAAGGCGAAGGCCAAGCTGCTCGCCTGATTCTGCAAGCTGAGTTGCAGGTTATTAGCAACTCCTAACAATCGAATAGCGGCTTCGCTAGCGTGACGCGCGATGCGCGCCTCCCTTGGCACCTCGCGGTGGCTGCTGCTCCCGGCCGCCCTCTTTCTGCTTGCGCTCTGCCTGGTGGCGAGCGCGCCGGCTGAGACCCTGCGCGAGGAATACGACGAGGCGCAGGGCAAGCTGAGCGACGTGCGCGAGAGCCAGAGCTCGCTCTCGGCGACGATCGCCGAGCAGAACCGGGCGATCGACTCGATGCTGGGGGAAGTCTCGCGACTGCGCCAGGAGCAGCTCGCGCTCGAGGCGGAGCTGGTCGAGAAGCAGGCCGAGCTCGACCGTGCCAGTGCCAAGCTCGAGGCCGAGAAGCGCCACCTGGCGCTGGTCCGCGCCAGGCTGCAGCGGGCGCTGGGGGTGCTGCGCGAGCGGCTTGTCGCGATTTACGAGGCCGGGACTCCCGACGTGGTCAGCGTCGTGCTCGAATCGGAGACCTGGTCGCAGGTGAGCGCCCGCGCCGAGTACCTCAGCCAGATCCAGGACTACGACAACTCGGTCGCCGACCGGGTCAAGGGACTGCGCGACGAAGCGAAGGCGGCGGTCGAGCGGATGGCGGAGATCCGGCGGCAGCTGAAGGAGGCGCGCGACACGATCGCGGTCAAGGAGCGCGAAGCTGATGCTGCCCGCGCCGAGGCCGCCGCCCGCTTCGCCGACCTGAAGGCGGCTCAGGCCGAGCGTCAGGAAGCGCTCGATGCACTGCAGTCGCGCGAGGCCGCCTTGAGCGACAACCTGGCGACGATCTCCGAACAGATCGCCGGTGCCGGGGGGTCGCCGCCCGCGACGGCCCCCGCCCCGCTCACGCCGGGTCAGAGCGCTGACTTCATCTCCGAAAGCCAGGCCAGCGTCCCGAGCGAGGCGCCGGCGGCAATCGCCGCCGCGATCGAAGCCGCCAACTCGATCGCCACCACCCCCTATGTATGGGGAGGCGGTCACGGCTCTTTCGAATCCTCGGGCTACGACTGCTCGGGTGCGGTCAGCTTCGCCCTCAACGGTGGCGGCTTCCTCAGCAGCCCGCTCGACTCGACCGGGCTATCGACCTGGGGCGAAGCCGGGCCGGGGCAGTGGATCACTGTCTACGCCAACGCCGGCCACGCCTGGATGACGATCGCCGGCCTCGCCTTCGACACCTCCGGCGGCGCCGGCCCCCGCTGGCACCCCTCTCTGGTCAACTCGCCGGAAGGCTTCATAGCCCGCCATCCGCCGGGCTATTGAGAGCTAGCAATCAGCTTCGTGACGTAGTCGGGGAACCCGACACCTGGGACCAGGCGCTCGTCCGGTTTCGGGGCGCTGGCGGTGAGGTGCAGGCCGACCGTTCCCGCCCAGACCGGTAGGTCGTAGTCGGCCTCCTCGTCGACCGGGCCACCGGTCCTGACCTTGGCTGAAGCCTCGTCGAGTGGGAGGCGCAGCACGGCCGTTCCCTTCAGCTCTTGCGCGGTCGGCAGGCGGGCATCGCCCCAGCGCCCCGGCACGAGCTTTTCGGTGAACGCCTCCAGCGCCTCGCATTTCTCCTCGGGGGACCCGACCGACTCAGCCTGGCCGAAGACGACGACGGAGCGGTAGTTGACCGAGTGATGGAAGGCGGAGCGGGCCAGCACCAGGCCGTCGAGCAGCGTCGCGGTTAGGCAGATCTCGGCGCGCTCCGCCTCGTGCAGCGTCCTGCTCGCCGCCGAGCCGTGGATGTAGAGCCACTCGCCCAGCCGCGCGTGCAGGGTGGGGATCACCACCGGGTGGCCGTCCGAATCGACCGTGCCGACGTGCGAGACCAGCGCTGCATCGAGGATCGCCTCGATCGTCTCGCGCTCGTAGACAGCGCGGCGCGGCATCCGCCGCACCCTCGTCCTCGGTCTCGCTGCCATCCTCTTTCAGTCTCCTCAAACTGTTACAGTACAAATATGCTTGCTGAGCTGACACAGTATCGAATATCCGGCAACGGTGCGGCGGAGATCGCCGCCAGCGTCGAGCGTGGGATCGAGCAGGGGGCGCTGCCGCCCGGCACGCCGCTGCCCGCTGTCCGCGCGCTGGCCGGGGAACTGGGCGTCAGTCCAACCACCGT
>JBAREU010000412.1:0-1553 GCA_049796515.1 Solirubrobacterales bacterium | reverse complement strand
ACCGTCAGTTGCGCGTTACCTGAGTCAGGCCTTGACCTTCGCCGGCTTGAACTTCCGATCAAGCATCCAGCGTCCCCGGCTGAAGTTCACCCGCGCGAGCGCAACGGCGGTGTCATCGGTGGCTGGCGCGAGCGTTGCGCTGAAAGTTTCCGTGATGCGCGAGAAGCGCGCTTGCAAGTCCGCTTGTGGATCTGGCGCCGGCACTGGGCGGCACGGTTGCTCGGCGTAGTGCAGCAGCACCAGCAGCGATTTGCCTAGAGCGGGTAGCAGCAACGAGGTGGGCGCGCAAACGTCGATCTCCTCACCGCGCGGGTTGAACGCCAGGCCGGGCGCGATGATCACCTGTGCGCTGTTGCCCGTTCGCTCGAGCGTGACGCTTAGCCCGGTCGCGACGCCGGAGCCATGCACCATTCGGTTGAGGCGGTGGATCTTTCTCAGGAAGTAGGCCTGCTCGGTGGTGAAGTCGTCGACGTCAAGCAGCTTGCCGTGGAAGTAGTTCACGCGCTGCGCGCCGGGTGGGCAGTCGGCGTCCGTGCCGGTCGCGCCGGCCAGTGAACCGGCCAACTGCGCAACGTGGCGAGCGAGCGCGCGACCATTCGCGTCGATGGTTTCGCTGCGGTACTGCAAGTCGGTCAGTGCATACGAGAGCAGTTCGAGCACCGTGATACCGGGGTCGTGCGTGTTGTGCGACGCCCAATCGGGGACCACTCGCGCCATTGCACGCTCCATGGAACTCGCCAGGGATTGCCACTGCTCTTCGTTGAGCTTGCGCATGTCGTTACCTCTCGCGTCGCCACCGACCGGAGCGATTGTGCTCGTCCCGATGCATGTCGAAGACCACGGAGAACGGCCGCGACGGCAGCCTTCACGCCAGCCTCCGGCGAGGCTGCTCACGATCCCACCGGCGCGCGTCAGAGCATGTTCAAGCGCTTGGCCTGCTCGGTGAGTTCGGTGCGGAATGCCGGGTCTGCGATACCTATCAGTGCGAGCGTGCGCTGCTTGGCCGACTTGCCACGCTATTGGGCAACGCCGTACTCGGTGACGACGTAGTTGATATCGTTTTTGCTCGTGCTGACGTGGGTGCCCGGGGCGAGCGTCGGCACGATGCGGGAAATGGTGTCGTTCTTGGCAGTCGAGGGTAAAACGATGAACGCCTTGCCGCCGCGCGAGCAGTTGGCAGCGCGCACGAAGTCTGACTGACCACCGGTGCCCGAATAGGGAACATGACCGAGGCTCTCGGAGCCACACTGTCCCAGAAGATCGATCTGCAGGGCGGCGTTGATGGCGACCAGGTTGTCGTTCAGCCCCGCGTGCGAGGGATCGTTGGTGAAGTCCACCGGATGGATTTCCAGGACCGGGTTGCGATCCATGAAGCGGTAGAGCTTGTTGGAGCCGAGAGCGAAGGTAGCAATCATTTTTCCCGGCAGGTAGTTCTTGCGCCGGTTTGTGATGGCGCCGCTGTCGTCCAGCGTCAGGATGCCGTCGCCGATCATCTCGGTGTGGATGCCGAGGTCGTGCTTGTGCGTGAGTTGCATGACCACGGCATCGGGGAT
>JBAREU010000411.1:0-6607 GCA_049796515.1 Solirubrobacterales bacterium | reverse complement strand
GCTCTGGACCGGTCGGCTCGCCGTCGCGCAGAGCGCGCGCCGAGCGCTGGACCGCTGCACGCAGCTCGGCTATCGAGTCGGTTGAGGCCACGACCCCATCGTATGGACCGGAACCGTGCCGGGGTACGCTGGCCGCCATCAAATGCGCGTAGCCACCATCACCGACATCCACGCCAACCTGCCGGCGCTCGAGGCCGTCCTCGAAGAGATCGACGACGCCGACGTCGATGAGATCTGGTGCCTCGGCGACGTCGTCGGCTATGGGGCGGAGCCCGACGAGTGCGCCGACCTGGTGCGCGAGCACTGCACCATCAGCTTGGTCGGCAACCACGACCTGGCGGTGCTGGGAACCCTCGACATCGCCTCCTTCTCCGAGGCCGCCGCCGAGGCGGTTGCTTGGACGCGCGAGAACGTCAGCGAGCGAACGCTGGCGATGCTGCGCGAGCTGGAGCCGGCTGGCGAGCGCGACGGCGTTGCCCTCTTCCACGCCTCCCCCCGCGACCCGATCTGGGAGTACGTCCTCTCCGCCGAGCAGGCCGATGCTTGCCTCGACGTGCAGGGGGCACGGATCGCGCTGATCGGCCACTCGCACGTCTCGCTCTTCTTCGTACGCGCGGCGGCCGAGGGACAGGGCGATGAGATCCGCGGGGCCCAGTCGAGCGACGACACGCTGCTCGACCTCGCCGCCGGCCGCTGGCTGATCAATCCCGGCAGCGTCGGCCAGCCGCGCGACGGCGACCCGCGCGCCGCCTGGCTCGAGCTCGATACGAGCGAGTGGACCGCGCGCTTTCACCGCGTCCGCTACGACGTCGGGCGAGCCGCCGCCTCAATCTCCTCCGCCGGTCTGCCGCAGCGCCTGGCCGACCGTCTCCAGGTCGGGTCATGAGACAGAGATCCATGCTCAGATGCAGGGAAATTCTGCGCCGGGGAGCGTTCTCTAGACTCGCCCGGATGCCTCGCGCGCCCCGATCGCCGCTCGCGCTTGCCCTGGCCGCCGTCGCGACGCTCACCCTCGTTGCCTGCGGCGGCGAGGACGCCAAGCTGCTGCCCGGCGAGACCGCGCGAGAGATAACCGCCAACCTCGACAGCGTCCAGCAGCTCTCCGACGAAGGCGATTGCGTCGGCGCCGAAAGCGCCGCCGAACAGGTGGGAGAACAGATTGAAGCGCTGCAAGGCGTCGACCCGAAGCTGAAGGAAGCGCTCGAGGATGGGGCAGTGCGTCTTGAAGAAGTGATCACCGCCTGCGAAGAAGAGGAAGTCGAAGCGGTCGCGCCGGAGGGGGTGCCGACCGAACCCGAAGAAGATGAAGAACGGGAACCGAAGGAGAAGAAGCCGAAGGAAAAGGAAGAGAAACCGGACGACGAGGAAAAATCGCCCGAAGACACCGAACCCTCGCTGCCGCCGCAGGCGAACGGCGAAGGCAAAGGACTGGAAAACGGGAACGGGCCGCCCCCCGTCGAAGAAGCACCCGAAGAAACGCCATCCGGCGGGGTCAGCCCCGGCAGCGCGGTGGAAGGAGACGGCAACTGATGGAGACCGGCGCGCTCTCGGGGCGCTACGAGCTCGGCGACCGGCTCGGCTCCGGCGGGATGTCGAACGTCTACCGCGCCACCGACCTGATCCTCGAGCGCACCGTCGCGGTCAAGATCCTCGCAGAGCATCTCTCCGACGATGAGCGCTTCGTCGCCCGCTTCCGGCGCGAGGCGCTGGCCGTCGCCAAACTGATCCACCCCAACATCGTCCAGGTCTACGACACCGGCGTCGACGAGGGTCGCCACTACATCGTCATGGAGTACGTCGAGGGTCGCTCGGGGGCACAGATCCTGCAGCGGCAGGGGCCGTTCGATGCCGAGACGGCAGCGGAGGCGGGAATCCAGGCCTGTGCCGGGCTCGACTACGCGCACCGGCGCGGGATCATCCATCGCGACGTGAAGCCGGGGAACCTGATGGTCACGGGCGGTCCGGTCGGCGGTAGCGCGATGACGGTCAAACTGACCGATTTCGGCATCGCGCGGGCGATCGAACAGACCCGGATCACCCAGGTCGGCTCGGTCGTTGGCACCGCTGCCTACCTCGCCCCCGAGCAGGTTCGCGGCGAGGAGGCAACGCCGGCGACCGACGTCTACGCGCTCGGTGTTGTCCTCTACCAGTTCCTCACCGGCCGCCTGCCGTACGAGGGGTCGAGCCTGGCCGAGCTGGCCGTGCGTCAGCAGAACGAGCGGCCGCTGACGCCGAGCACCTACAACGACGAGGTCCCGGAGACCCTCGGCGGCGCCGTGCTCCGCGCGCTGGAGGGCGACCCGGCGAGGCGCTATGCCAGCGCCGACGAGCTCGCGGGAGGCCTGCAGCTCGGCCTACAAGGCGAAGACGTGACGCTGCCGCTCGAAGAGGGCACGGCCGCGACCAACGTCCTCAAGGGGGAGACTGCGACGCGGCGCCTCGACCAGACCGAGCGCACCGAGTGGCGCCCGGCATCGCCCAGCCGGCGCCCGACCGCGCGAGCGCCCCAACCAGTTCCTTCCCCGTCTCCGCCCGCCGTGCCGCCGCCGGCCAAGCGCAGCGCCTTCTCCCGCTTCGCCCGCTTCGTCTTCGCAGCCGTCGCCCTGGTGCTCATCGCAGCCGCAGTAGCGGCAGCCGTGATCATCGCGACCGATCAGGCCACCGGCGTCAGGGCGACCGAAGTAGCGGGCGACTCGGTCGACCGGGTCGTCGAAGAGTTCAAGGAACTGGTCGAGAAGAACACCGAATAGGGAGCGGCGTAGAAGAGGACTAGAGGGTGCCCTCCTGGGCGCTGGGTTTTTCGCCTGAGCTGGGTGTGGCCGTCCGAGATCGCAGCTGGGGCGAAAAACAGGACGCCGCACCCAGGATGGCACCCTCTAGTCCTCTTGCGTAAGCGCTCTCCAGGGTGCGCTACCACTCATGACCGAGCTTGAGTAAGAGCTGAAGGTGCCGGTGCTGATCGCTGTGCGGGCGTGGGTTACTAGCTCGTTCATGTAGGTGAGGTTGTGGAGGCAGAGGAGGCGGACGGCGGTTAGCTCCTCGGCGCGGGAGAGGTAGCTGAGGTAATCGCGGTCGTGGTGTTGGCAGGCGGGGCAGGGGCAGCCGTCGGCTATCGGACTGCGGTCGCCCTCCCAGCCGGCCTTGCGCAGGTCGAGGCGGAAGCGGTTTTCGGGGTCGGGGACGAGGGCGGTGCCGTGGCGGGCGAGGCGGGTAGGGATCGCGCAGTCGAAGACGTCGAGGCCGAGGGCGATGCCGGCGAGCAGGTCGTCGACGTCGCCGATCCCGAGCAGGTGCTTGGGTGCCTCCTCGGGGAGCAGCGGCGCGGTCAGCTCGAGCACGCCGCGCATCTCCTCCTTGTCGCGCCCCAGCGTCCCGCCGATTGCGATCCCGTCCACACCGGCCTCGGAGATCGTCTGCGCCGACTCGCGCCGCAGGTCCTCGTGGACACCACCCTGGACGATCCCGAACACAGCCTGCCGCGCGGGCCCGTGCTCCCTATGCCAATCCAGGCACCGCCCCAGCCACCGGTGCGTCCGCTCCATCGAGCGAGCCGTGTACTCCCGATCGGCGTGGTAGGGAGTGCACTCGTCGAAGACCAGCGCGATGTCGGACCCCAGCTTTGCCTGCACCTCCATCGAAACCTCAGGCGAGATGAACAATGCGCGCCCGTCCTTGTAGGACCGAAACCGAACCCCCTCCTCGCCGATGGAAACAACCGACCCATGATCTCCCCCCGGCCTCCCCTTCCCCTTCACCTCATCGGCCACCCCACCGTGGGCCAGGGAAAACACCTGAAACCCCCCGGAATCGGTGATCAGTGCCTTGTCCCACCCCATGAACCCATGCAACCCACCAGCCTCGGCAATCCGCTCCGGCCCCGGGGAAACGAACAGGTGATAGGTGTTTCCCAGGATCAGCTGGTAACCCATCTCGGCCACCTCGCGAGACTCCAGCGAACGCACCGTCCCCTTGGTAGCTAGCGGAATGAAGGCCGGCGTCCGCACCCCCCCGTGCGCCGTATGAAGCACCCCGGCCCTGGCGGTCCCGTCGCGGGCGGCGATCTCGAATCGCAGACGCTCCGGCGCGGCTCTCACGCGAGCAGCGACCTGCCGGTCATCGCCTTGGGCTGCGGGATACCGAGAAGCTCGAGCGCGGTCGGAGCGACGTCGGCGAGGATGCCGTGGTCTCGCAGCTGGAGGCTGTCCGCGGTGACGACCAGGGGAACCGGGTTGAGTGAGTGCGCCGTGTTGGGCGAGCCGTCGGGCTCGAGCATGTGATCGCAGTTGCCGTGATCGGCGGTGACGATGCAGGCACCGCCGCTGGCCTCGACCGCCGCGACGACGTCGCCGAGGCGACGGTCCACCTCCTCGACCGCTTGCACCGCCGCCGGGATCACCCCCGTGTGGCCAACCATGTCGGGGTTGGCGAAGTTGATGATCCCGAACCTGTAGTCGCCCTCCGACCACCCAGAGACGAACGCGTCGGCGGCCGCCCGAGCGCTCATCTGCGGCTTGTGGTCGTAGGTTGGGACGTCGCGGGGGGAATCGACCAGGCGCCGCTCCTCCCCCTCCCACTCCTCCTCGCGACCGCCGTTGAAGAAGTAGGTGACGTGGGCGTACTTCTCGGTCTCGGCGACGTGCAGCTGGCGCCCGTCCGCCTTGGCGATGACTTCGGCGAGGGTCGTCTGCGGACGCGCCTCGGGAAAGGCGACCGGGTAGGGCCAGCCCTTGCGGTACTCGGTCATCGTCGTCAGGTCGAGGATCGGACCGCTGCGGGGGAACTCGCTGAAGTCGGGATCGGCGAGGGCGCGAGTCAGCTGGCGGGCGCGATCGGGGCGGAAGTTGATGAAGATCGCGACGTCGCCGGCGGCGGCGCCGTCATAGTCGCCGATCACGGTCGGCTTGACGAACTCGTCGGTCTCGCCACGCTCGTAGGCGGTCTCGATCGCCTCAGCTGAGCTGACCGCGCCCAAGCCCTGGGCGTGGACGATCGCGTCGTAGGCGAGCTTGGTCCGCTCCCAGCGGGTGTCGCGGTCCATCGCGTAGTAGCGGCCGCTGACCGTGGCGACGCGACCGGCCTGGCGCAGCCAACGCTCCAATTCCTCGAGGTAGCCGCGGCCGCCGTGGGGCAACGTGTCGCGGCCGTCGGTGAAGGCGTGGAAGACGATGTCGGGGACACCCTCCTGCGAGGCGAGCTCGATCGTCGCCTCGATGTGCTCCCAGCCGGAGTGGACGCCGCCGTCGGAGACGAGGCCGAGCAGGTGGAGGCGGCCGCGCGGGCTGCGGCGGGCGCGGTCGCAGGCAGCCAGCAGGGCCTCGTCTTCGAAGAAGCTGCCGTCGGCGATCGCGTCGTCGATCCGCGCCAGGTCCTGCTTGACGATCGCGCCGGCGCCGAGGTTGAGGTGACCGACCTCCGAGTTGCCCATCTGCCCGTCGGGCAGGCCGACGTCAGGGCCCTGGGCGGAGAGCTGCGTATGCGGGTACCGGTTCCAGAGGCCATCGAAGACCGGCGTCTCGGCCAAGGAGATCGCGTTGCCGGGGCCGGCAGGAGCCAGCCCCCAGCCATCGAGGATTACCAGCGCCAGCGAAGGAACCGGGATCGTCAAGCTATCCCGCTGCTTCCACTATGGCGGCGAATTCCTCTGGGTCGAGGCTGGCACCGCCGACCAGCGCACCGTCGATGTCCGGTTGAACCATCAACTCGGCGGCGTTGTCGGGCTTGACCGAGCCGCCGTAGAGGATGCGGACTGAGTCCGCCACGGCGCCGCGCTCGCGCAACACGTCGCGGATGAAAGCGCAAGCCTCCTGCGCTTGCTCGGGCGTCGCCGTGCGGCCGGTGCCGATCGCCCAGATCGGCTCGTAGGCGACGACCACCTCGGCCAAGTCGGCGGACTCCACCCCGGCCAGGTCGGCTTGGAGCTGGCGCTCCAGCACGCCTTTGGTCTGATCGGCGTCGCGCGCCTCTTCGCTCTCGCCGACGCAGAGGATCGGCTGGAGCCCGGCCGCAAGCGCCGCAGGTACCTTGAGCGCCAGCGCCTCGTCGGTCTCGTTGAAGTACTGGCGGCGCTCGGAGTGACCGAGGACCACGGCCTCGACGTCGAGCTCGACCAGCATCAGCGCCGAGACCTCGCCGGTGAAAGTGCCCGCGTCCTCCTCGTGCATGTTCTGCGCCGCGACCTTGACCGCCGTGCCGTAACGCCGCTCCACCACCGCGGTGAGCGCGGTGAACGGCGGGCAGATAACGACGTCGTTCTGCGTCGCCGCGATCCGCGGCAGCAGCGCGTCGACGAAGGCCGCCGCTTCGGCAACGGTCTTGTGCATCTTCCAGTTGGCAGCGATGTACGGCGTGCGGTCAGGCATCTCTCAGCGCCTCCACTCCAGGTAGCTTCTTTCCCTCCAGCAGCTCCAACGAGGCTCCTCCTCCGGTCGAGACCCAATCAACTTTCTCGGCAAGCCCGAACTCGTGCAGCGCCGCGACCGAGTCGCCGCCGCCGACGACGGTGGTCCCCGGCGCCTCCGCCACCGCTTCCGCCACCGTACGGGTGCCGGCGGCAAAGGGCTCCAGCTCGAAGGCGCCCATCGGTCCGTTCCACAACACCGTGCCGGCG
>JBAREU010000410.1:0-1590 GCA_049796515.1 Solirubrobacterales bacterium | reverse complement strand
CTTCGAGGCGGCGCGGCGTCAGGTCGAAGCCGACCTGGAGGGCTTCACCGCGGCGCCGCTGACCGCGGACGAGCAGGTAAACCGTGCCGCGCAGCTGACCCGCTTCCTCGACCTGGTGCCGAAAGAGTTCGACAAGGGCACCACGGACGGCCGCGTGACGACCCCCTTCGAGATCCAGGAGGCGGTCGCCTTCATGGACGGTGTCGAAACCGCCTTCGCCGACCTCGAACCGACCCTGCTCGATCGCGACCCGGCGGCGGTGGCGCAACTCCAAGCGGCTTACGCCGAGCTGCGAAAGGATGTCGACGCGGCGCAGCAGGGAGGCGCCGTCGCGGCGCAAGAGGAGCTCGACGCCGCCCGCGACCGCGCCGCCGAGGCCTTCGAAGGCGCGGCACCGCAGGAGTGGACCGAGCCGGGCGAAGAAGCCGACTACGAACTCGTCGACATCTCGCTCGACCAGCTCGAAGCGGCGGCCGGGGCCGGTCAGTACAGCGCCGCCGAGCAGGCGCGGCTGGCCGCCTACGGCTTCTTCGAGTTCGGCCCCGAGCTGAAGCTGAGCGCTTTCGACCCGCAGCTCGCGCTGAAGATCGAGGGATTGATCTGGTACGGGGCCGACGGCAACGCTGGGCTAGCCCAGCTCGTCGCCGACAAGGCGCCGGTGCCGGAGATCCGCGAAACCCGCCTCGACCTCGACGAAGAACTCGCTGACGCCCGCGCCCTGACCGGCGACGGCGCCAGCGCTACGACCGTCATCGTCAACTCGGCCCTGATCGTCTTCCGCGAGGGGCTCGAGGCGATCCTGATCCTTGCTGCGATAACCGCCAGCATGATCGGCCCGCGGGCACGCCTGCGCCGCCCCGTCTACCGCGGTGCCCTGCTCGCCCTGCCCGCCAGCATGTTGATGTTCCTGCTGGCGCTGCTGCTGCTCGACTCACTTTCCCAATACGGCGAGAAACTCGAGGCTGCAGTCGGCGTGATCGCGATCGGCGTCCTGCTGCTGGTCATGAACTGGTTCTTCCACCGCGTCTACTGGACCGAGTGGATCAAGGGCCACCGCGACCGCGGCAAGGCGCTGACCGGGGCGGCGCTCGCCACCGGCGCGGGGGCGGCGACGATCGCCGGTCTCTACACCCTCGGCTTCACCAGCGTCTTCCGCGAGGGCTTCGAGACGGTGCTCTTCCTGCAGGCGCTGCAGCTCAGCTCGGGCACCGGCGTCGTCCTCGCCGGCGTCTCGCTCGGCCTCGCGATCACCGCGGCGGTTGGGGCCGCCACCTTCGCACTTGAGCGTCGTCTCCCCTACAAGAAGATGCTGGTGGCGACGGGTGTCTTGATCGCACTGGTCCTGGTCGTGCTGGTCGGCAACACGGCGCGCACGGTGCAGGGCGTGGGCTGGCTGCCGATCCACCCGCTCGACATCGAATTCCCGCTCTGGCTGGGCACCTGGCTCGGCGTCTACCCGACGGTCGAGACGCTGGTCGCGCAGGCGCTGGCACTCTGCTTCGTGATCGGCAGCTACTTCGCCTCTGAGTGGCTGCGCAAGCGCGAGCTGCGCCGGGCGGTCGCCGCGAGCGAAGCTGCGGCGCGCCAGGC
>JBAREU010000409.1:0-14423 GCA_049796515.1 Solirubrobacterales bacterium | reverse complement strand
CTGAAGCCCGTGGCAGCCGTCGAGATCGGGGCCGCAGCGGCGTCGCCGCTGCCTCCCTCAGCCCGAATCGCCCGTGCACCGACCAACAGCACCGCCACCGCGACGGCGCCGTAGACGACTATCTGTGACCTGCTCAGCTCGGGCACGAACTGCAGCCTGGCCCGTCCAGGCGCGCGCGTGGCGCGCACAATCAAACAATTCAGCTACAGGTCTTCGTCTTCTCCGTAGCCGCTGACCTCGGCCAGCTGGTCGCTGTAGAGCTCGGCGGCGGCGACCGGCGGCGACTGCACGGAGATGCAAGCGAGGGGCCCCTGGCCGTCATTGGCGATCGAGTGGTCGGTAGCTGGCGGCACGAGGATCAGATCTCCCTCGCCCACCGCCTGCGTGTCGCCCGCCACCGACATCGCGCCAGCACCGCCGACGACGACGTAGACCTGCTCGGCTTCCTCGTCGGAGCGCAGCGTCTGCTCCGCTCCAGCGGGGATCTCCAGCCAGGTCACCGACATGTTGCGAGCACCGAGCTGCCCCGCGTCCATCAGCGCGTGGTAGCGGAGTCGGTGCCACTCCTCCGCCGGGACCTCTGAAAGTCGCCTTACCAGCATGCGCGCGCTTTGTACCAGATAGAAGCCCGGGAGCCGCGAAATCTCAGCGAACTACAAGGTTTACGAGCTTGCCGGGCACGACTATCTCCTTGACGATCTCCTTGCCGTCGAGGTGGCGGCGCACCTTCTCGCTCTCGCGGGCGAGGGCGAGAAGCTCCGCTTCGGGCGCGTCGGTCGCCGCCTCGATCCGGTCGCGCAGCTTGCCGTTTACCTGGACCACGAGCGTCACCGTGTCGCTGGCCAGCAAGGCGGGATCGGCAACCGGCCAGGGCTCCTCCCATATGCGGCCACCTTCGAGCCGCTCCCAGACCTCGGCACCGAGGTGGGGAGCAAAGGGGAAGAACAGAGAGGCGGCGGTGGCGGCAGCGAAGCGGACGGCGGCGACGCCAGACGGCGCTCCGTAAAGACCGTCCTTGACTCGGTAGGCCTCGTTGACCAGCTCCATCGTCGCGGCGATCACCGTGTTGAACTGGAAGCCGCGCTCGAAATCGCGGGTCACCTTGTCGATCGCCCAGTGCGCCTTGGCGAGCAGATCGTGTGCCTCGGCCGCCCCGGGATCTGGGTCCCCGCCCCCCATTCCCTCGACCTCCTCGCAGAGGCGCCAGAGGCGGGAGAGGAAGCGGTTGACGCCCTCCACCCCCTCGTCGGACCAATCGCCGCCGCGCTCGGGCGGCCCCATGAAGCAGACGTAGGCGCGGGCGGTGTCGGCGCCGTAGCGCTCGACGTACTCGGCGGGGCTGACCGTGTTCCCCTTTGACTTCGACATCTTCGCCCCGTCGCGGGTGATCATCCCCTGGGTGAAGAGGTTGGCGAATGGCTCCTGCACCGAGAGGCGGTCAAGGTCGGCGAGCGCCTTGGTGAAGAAGCGCGCGTACATCAGGTGCAGGATCGCGTGCTCGACGCCGCCGATGTACTGGTCGACCGGCAGCCAGTGGTCCGCCGCAGCGCGGTCCCAGGCGGCCTCCTCGTTGCGGGGGTCGAGGTAGCGGATGAAGTACCAGGAGGAGTCGACGAAGGTGTCCATCGTGTCGGTCTCGCGACGGGCGGCGGCACCGCAACGCGGGCACTCGGTCGCGACCCACTCCTCGGCGGCGGCGAGCGGGCTGCGGCCCTTGGGGGCATAGTCGTCGACCTCGGGTAGCTCGACCGGGAGCTGGTCGTCGGGGACGGGGACGATGCCGCACTTATCGCAGTAGACGACCGGAATCGGGGCGCCCCAGTAACGCTGACGCGAGACCAGCCAGTCGCGCAGGCGGTAGTTGACAGCGGATTCGCCCCGTCCCTCCTCGGCCAGCCAGGCGACGATCTCGTCGTAGGCCTCGCGGTTGTGCTTGCCGTCGAAGCGACCCGAGGCGGTCATCGGGCCGTCGCCGGGGTAAGGGAGGCCGTCCGCGTCGCGGGCCGTCTCGGGGTCGGAACCGTCGATCACGCGCCTGATTGGCAGGTCAAAGGCCTTGGCGAACTCGTAGTCGCGCGAATCGTGGGCCGGAACCGCCATGATCGCGCCGGTGCCGTACTCCATCAGCACGTAGTCGGCGACGAACATCGGGATCTGCTCGCCGTTGACCGGGTTGACGACGCTGCGACCGAGCGGCACACCGGTCTTTGGCCGACCCTCGTCGCCACGCTCCTCGGCCGACTCGCGGGCCACCTGGTTGACGTACTCCCGTACCACCTCCTCGGCCGGTGTCCCCGCGACCAAGCGCTCAAGCTCGGGGTGCTCGGGGGCGAGGACGAAGAAGGTGGCGCCGAAGAGGGTGTCGGGACGGGTGGTGAAGACCGGGAAGTCGAGGTCGAGCTCCTCGCAGCGGAAGGTCACCTCGGCGCCCTCGGAGCGGCCGATCCAGTTGCGCTGCATCGTCACCACGTGCTCGGGCCAGGACTCGAGCAGGTCGAAATCGGCGAGCAGTCGCTCGGCGTACTCGGTGATCTTGAAGAACCACTGCTCGAGCCGGCGCTGCTGCACCGGCGTGCCACAGCGCTCGCAGCGGCCGTCGACGACCTGCTCGTTGGCGAGAACCGTGGCGTCGACCGGGCACCACTGGACGGGAGCCTCGGCGCGGTAGGCGAGGCCGCGCTCGAAGAGGCGGAGGAAGATCCACTGGGTCCAGCGGTAGTACTCGGGCGTGTGGGTGCCGAGCTCGCGCGACCAGTCGATCGAAATCCCCCACTGGCGAAACTGGCGGCGGAAGGACTCGATCGAGCGCTCGGTCGCCGCGCGCGGCGGCTCACCGGTCTTGATCGCGTTGTTCTCGGCCGGCAGGCCGAAGGCGTCGTAACCCATCGGGTGGATCACCTCGAAGCCGTGACGGCGGCGGAAGTGGGCGATCGCGTCACCGACCGCGTAGCACTTGAGGTGGCCGACGTGGGGCTCTCCAGAAGGGTAGGGAAGCATCTCCAGCACGTAGGACTTCGGCTTCTCGCCCGCGTAGCCGGGCTGACCGGGATTGGCGACCTCCCAGGTCCTCTCCTCAGCCCAGAGCCGCTGCCACTTCGCCTCGATCGTCTTCGGGTCGTAACCGGCCATGACGGGCGATCTTACGAGCGGCGTTCGGTCAGGCGCAGTCCCGACCAGGTCTCATCGATTGCGCAGACCTTGGTGTCGACCATGCCGGCCGGCAGCGCGACCGCGCGGATCGCGTCCTCGCTGAGATCGGTCTCGACCCCGGAGGAGCGCTTGGGCCAGGCCATCCAGAGCGTGCCGGCACCGACCGCTCGCGCCACCGAGGCGAAGCGACGCTCCAGGGCCTGGCGGGAGGTGACGAACCAGATCGTCATCTCCCGGCGGCCGCGATTGCCGTGGCGGAGGCTCGCTCCCTTCGGCAGGGGCGTGAGCAGCGCCTCGATGCCCGCAGGCGGATCGATCAGGGCGACCATCCCACCCTCCCCGATCCCGAGCTTCTGCACCAGCGCTCTACCGGAATTGGGACCGGAGTCGGATCTCGGCACAACTGGATCGGTGACCGGATTCTCGATTGCGTGGCGTAGGTCGGGGCCGACGTCCTCCCAGACGGTGAAGGTCGCGTCGGGCAGCGCCTCCCGGATCGGGTCGACTTTCGCCTCGGTCCCGCCAACGAAGACGATCGGGATCTCGCGCAGCGCCTTCGACTGGCGCAACGCGTAGGCGACCTCGCGGCCGTGCGAGGGGAGCCTGCCGAGGTCGATGACGAAGGCGGCTGGCGGCTGCTCGCGCAGTTTCGCGATGCCGATGCTCGTCCCCGGTACCTCGCCGTCAACCGCGTACCCCTCGGCCTCGAGCCGAGCGGCGCGCTCGGGCACCTCGTCCTCCTTCCAGTGGACGAGCCGAATTCTCGGGTCGCGGCCCATGGCCGAAGGCTATTGCGGCCCGGGTCCGGTTCAGCCCTTGGTTGGCAACGGGCGCCCGCGGCGCAGCTGGACCAGGCCCCAGAGCGAGACCGCCGCCCAGACGGACTCGAGTAGGAGGAAGCCCCACTGACGTTCGCGCCAGGCGAGGACCGCGAGGACCAGCGAGCCGAAGAGGTTGAGCCAAAGGTAGAGCCGTGAGTGGGGATCCATTGCGCCGAGCTGGGCGGCGGCAAAGGCGATCAGGATCAGTATGGCGCCGACGATCTGGACGAGCTGGTCCATCGCGGCCGAGCCTACTCCGGCCTTCGGGCTCAGACCCGCGGCGAGACGGCCTCGAGGATCGTAGGCCAGACGTAGACCTCGATCGTCGCGGCGACGACGAGGACCGGGATCGCGAGCGCGACGGTGAGGAAGGTGGCGGCCAGCAACTGGTTCCACTCGCCGCGGCGGCTGGCGATCAGCCAGGCAGCGAGGGGCAGGAAGAGTGCGGTCAGCTCGGGGATCGCGTGCGGGAGGACGCTGAGGATGAGGGTGGCGTGCGAGATGTCGAGCTGGAAGGCGATGGTCGAGCCCTGGAAACCGAGGTAGAGCGCCTGGGTGGAGAGCGAGAAGAGCGTCACCGCGGCGACGAAAAGGATCGCGAACTGGCCCGCCTTGACGTGGATCCAGCGCGAGAGTCCGGTGCGCTGGGCTGCGGCGATCGGCATCGAGGCGCCGGCGATGAAACCGGCGACGCAAGCGGTTGCGTGCAGGGCGAGGACGAGCGAGTTGCGCCAGAGGATCGGCAGCAGGTCGCCGGGGTCGGTGGGCTCGGTCAGACCCGGCATGTGGATCGGGGTGAGGTCGGGGACGAGCAGGCCGGCGACAACCCAGACCGCGCCGAGGAGAGCCAGTGCGATCGCCACGCTGAGGGCAAGCCAGCCGCGCAGAACCCCCCACGGGTGGCCGTTCCACGCCTCCAGGGATTCCCGCGTGTCCCGCATCCCGTGCGAGAACACGTGCTCGTTGGCTGTATTCATCGCTCCATCATCGGCACGGGAACGATGGCGATTGAGCCGAAGTAGGCTGCGGCGCGTGGAGGCAATCGGATCCGTGGAGGCGGAAAGAACGGCTTGGTACCGCCGCCATTGGCGCTGGCTGGCGGCGGCCGGGGTCGACCTCGTTGTGGCGCTGGCGATCGGCGCGGCGCTGAGCTGGCATTTCTCCTCCAGGGTGCTCGTGCCGGATCACTCGTCCTGGGCGCCCGAAGTGGAGGTCGAAGGGCTCCCACCGGGGCGGATCGTGTTCGAGCGCACGGAAGACAGCGAGCGGCCTGGCGTGTACGGGCTCGAGTGGCTGGGAGGCCACGCGATTGCCGGCGCCGTCGTCGACTCCGACGAGGAGACGGTGACCCGCCGACTGCGGGACGTGAGCGGCTACCTGACGCCCGGCATGGACGTCGGGGTCGAATCCTACGTCTTCCCCGGCGACCCTCGACAGGCGTTCGGCATCCCGTTCGCCGAAGTGGACGTTCCCGACGAACTCGGCCCGATGCCGGCATGGTCGATCCCGGGTCGCGGCGACACCTGGGCGATCGTCGTGCACGGGATCAACAGCAACCCACGCGTCGGCTTGCGTGTGGTGCCGGCCCTGCGCCGCGCCGGACTGCCCACTATGGCGATCACCTACCGGGAGGACCTCGGCGCGCCGCCCAGCCCCGACGGCTATCACCACATGGGCCTGACCGAGTGGCGCGACCTGGCGGCGGCCGCCCGTTACGCGCTCGCCCACGGGGCACGGCGGCTGATCCTGGTCGGCTACTCGATGGGAGGCTCGCTCGTCACCCAGTTCATGCAGCGCTCGCCTATGGCGCCGCGCGTTACCGGGCTCGTCCTCGACGCGCCGGTGCTCAACTGGCAGCGGGTGCTCGAATTCAACGCCACCGAGATGGGGCTACCGGGCTTCATGGCGCGGCCGGTCGAGTGGGCGATCGGTGCCCGAATCGATGCCGACTGGGAGAGCCTCGACGCCCTCCGCCACACCGACGACCTGCGACTGCCGATCCTGCTCTTCCACGGCGACGACGACGAGGTCGTGCCGATCGAGACCAGCGAAGAGCTCGCCGCCGCGCTGCCCCGCTGGGTCGAGTATCACCGCGCCCCCGAGGCCGGCCACGTCGAGGCCTGGAACGTCGCGCCGCGACTGTACGAACGGCGACTCAGGGCGTTTCTCGCCGCGATCCGGGGGTCCAATCCGTAGTCACGCAGGCGGCACGAGCCTCGCAACAGGCTTGCCCCAGCGGGTCACTTGGACTGCCTTTCCTGCCTCAGCCAGGCGAACGTACTGCGCGAGCTTGGCGTAGAACTCATCCATGCCAACCACTTGCTTGAGATCGGCAAAGTCATCAGCATCCGGAAAGCAGAACACAGACGTGGAAGGGATGGAGCTGGGGGGATTCGAACCCCCGACCTCTGCCGTGCCACGGCAGCGCTCTGCCAGCTGAGCTACAGCCCCTAGGCGGTACTTCTCGGCGAAGTGTAGTGCGACACGTTGGCTGTTTCTCGCAGGCTCCAGCCTCAGCTGGAGGCTCCCGTGGCCGTCCACCAAATCAATTGGGACCAGGAAGCATTCGTCGAGCTCTCCGCAATATGCGCCTACTGCATCGATCTCATCTGCGGTGTAGCTGCGCCGGATGTGCCCAGTTGGTCCTCGACGGCTTCTAGTTAAATTGATCATCACGACGTTTTCGACCTTTCGGGCCCACTTGCATTGAACCCGGAGGAGCTCCCCACCCACTCCGAGCGCCAAGTCGTAGCACTCGTGCTCAGTTAGGGGCATCAACACCGACAACCCCAGCCTTGCCGCCTCCTTCGCGATCGCCAGCTCGGCTACGTTGCCCTTGTGGTTGGGGTTGTGTTCGTCCACGAGCACATGATCGCAGGCACCGCAGACAGAAAGTTGTAAGTCAGTTGTCTACGCGGCGCGCTGCTCGGGGTCCTGGTCCTCGTCGACGTCGAGGATCAGGTTGTCGTCGGCGGTGCGACGGACGTTGAACTCGAAGGGGGCGTTCTCTTCCAGCTCGCGCAGCAGATCCACTGGCTCGTCGAGTTGCATCGAGAGCGTCGCGCGGCCCTCCGAGAAGCGCTCGACCGAGATCTCCGAGGCGCCGAGTCGGCCGACCGCGTTTTCGAAGCCGACCAGCTGCGAGAAGTCGCCGAGCGGACCTATCTCGAGCTTGATCAGGCCCTCGAAGAGCTGACCCAGGGCGGCCTCAGCACCGTTGGCGCCGGCCTGTCCGGCCCCATTCGACGAGTCCACGTGGACGTTGACGAGGTCCTGCGTACGCCGACTTACCTCGACCGCCTCGCGCAGCGCCTTCATCCGGATCCGCGTCGCTTGCCCTCGCGCCTGCGCCTGGATCTCCTCCAAGCGCTCGGAGACCGTTTGCAGCGAGACGATGCTGCGCTCGTGGCGTTCGTTGGCTTCGCGCAGGCGCTCGCCGAGGCCGCGGATCTCGCGCTCCCGCTCGATCACCATGTCCGACAGCGACGCCGCATCCGCCTCTGCGTGCAACGTCGCCCTGACCGCCTCGGCGGTCTCGCTTTCCAGCGCGCCGATCTGCTCGTTGCGCGCCGAGATCGCCGCATCGACTTCGCCGCGGCGGTAGCCGAGGATCGCCCTCTTGAAGCTACCCATGCGCGGCACCGTAGAGGTGCCCTCGGACGCCATCCGGTGTCAGCTCCAGCTCGGGCCGCGGCGCCTCCCGCCAGAGGTCCTCGAGCTGGTAGCGCTCTCTCTCCGCGGCGGTGAAGACATGCAGGACCGCGTCGAGATAATCGAGCACGATCCAGCCGGCCGACCCCTCCCCCTCGACTCCGGCGGGCAGCAGCCCGTGCTCCTGCTTGAGCCGCAGCTTCACCTCATCGACGATCGCCCGTGCCTGGCGCTCGTTGCGCGCCGTGCAGATCGCCAGGAAGTCGGTGTAGGCGGCGAGACCGCGCATGTCGAGGACGACGATCTCGGTCGCCCCTTTTGAGTCGGCCAGCTCGGCCAGTCGCCGCGCCAATGTCTCGGACTCGAGCCCGGTCACGAGTAGATCCCCTTCTCCTCGATGAACCGCGCCACTGCCTCCGGCACCAGATAGCGCAGCGGCCTGCCCGCCGCCGCCCGCTCTCGGACGGCCGAGGAGGAGACGCCGAACTGCGGCATCTCGAGCATCGTCGCCCGCCCCTCGGCGCCGAGGCTGCGCATCACCGAGCCGACGTCGGCGTCTGAGATGCCGGAGCGCCGCGCCACCGCCAAACGGGCGAGCTCGACGACCCGCTGCGGCTCGCGCCAGCTCTCGAGCCCGACGGCGGCGTCCGCCCCCATCACGAACACCAGCTCCGGCTCTCCTTTCTCGCGCGCAAGCAGCTGCAAGGTCTCATACGTATAGGACGGTCCCTGGCGCTCGACCTCCAAGGTGGAAACGGTGAAGCGCGGGTCGTCGGCAGCGGCGAGTCGCGTCATCGCCAGCCGCAGCTCGCGGCCGGGGTCGTCGTGTATCCGCTTGTGCGGCGCCTCGCCGGTCGGCACCAGCACGACCTCCGCCAGGTCGAGCTGCCAGAGCGCCTCCTGGGCGAGGGCGAGATGACCGAGATGGGGCGGGTTGAAGGCCGAGCCGAGGACGCCGACGGCGGTACGGCTGCTGTCCGCCGCGGGGACGCTACTCACGCACTTGGCCGTCGCCGCGGACGACGTACTTGTAGGTGGTCAGCTCGCGCAGGCCGATCGGACCGCGAGCGTGGAGCTTCTGGGTCGAGTTGCCGATCTCGGCGCCCATGCCGAACTCGAAACCGTCGGTGTAGCGAGTCGAGGCGTTGGTATAGACGACCGCAGCGTCCACTCCCGCGGTGAAGGCGGTGGCCGCATCCTCCGAACGGGTGACGATCGCCTCCGAGTGGCGAGTGCCATGGCGATTGACGTGGTCGATCGCGTCGTCGACCGAATCGACGACGGCGACCGCCAGCTTCAGGTCGAGGTACTCCCTGCTCCAGTCCTCCTCGCCGGCGACACCGACCTCGACCCCTTCGGTCGCGGCCCGGGTGCGCTCGTCCCCCACCAGCTCCACCCCGGCATCGCGGAGCTCGGCCAAGGCGCCCGGCAGGAACTCGTCGGCGATCGCCGCGTCGACCAGCAGCGTCTCGGCGGCGTTGCAGACCCCCGGTCGTTGGGTCTTGGCGTTGACCGCGATCCGCCGCCCGATCTCGAGATCGGCCTCGGCGTGTACGTAGACGTGGCAGTTGCCGGCGGCGGCGTAGATCACCGGCACCTTCGCCACCTCCTTCAGCGCGTTCTTCAGCCCTTCGCCACCGCGCGGTATCAGCAGGTCGACGGTGTCCTCCTGCCTCGCCAGCTCGGCCAGGTCCTCGTGCCCACCGCCGGCCAGCAGCAGTGCCCCGTCCTCCGGCAGCCCCGCCTCGGCCAGCGCCTCACGCACGATCGCCGCCAGCGCGCCGTTGGTCCGCTCTGCGTAGTGGGACCCCCGCAACACGATCGCGTTGCCGCTCTTGATCGTCAGCGCCGCGCAATCGATCGTCACATTGGGTCGCGCCTCATAGACAACCGCAACCACGCCGAGCGGCACCCGAACCTTGCGCAGGTCGAGTTCGCTGTCCAAAGTCTTCCTTTCGAGCTCCTCCCCGACGGGGTCGTCGAGCGCAACCACAGCCCGCACGCCGTCGGCCATGGCGGCAATCCGCTCCTCGCTGAGAGCCAACCGATCCCGCAACGCCGCGGTCAACCCGTCGGCCCGCTCATCGGCAAGATCCGCAGCGTTGGCCTCCAACACATCCCCAGCCCGCTCGCCGAGCAACCGAGCAATCCCCGCAAGCGCCGCATCCTTCGCCTCCGTAGAAGCCCCTCCCAGCTCCCGCGCGGCACGCTGGGCAGCCCCACATGTTTCGGCGACAGTTTTCGCGGCGACAGCCATGACCGCTAAGGGTACCCAGCCGCTAAACGAGCACGAACCGATCGCGATGAATGACCTCATCCGCCGCATGCGGCAGCTGCTCACGTACCTGCGCACTCTTGAGGCCCTTCACCTGCGCAAGCTCCGCGGCCGAGTAGTCGACGATCCCCTTGCCGATAACCGAGCCGTCAGCAGCCACCTCGACCGCGTCGCCGGCGTCGAAGCTGCCGTCGATCCCGACGATCCCCACCGGCAGGAGACTGGAACCGCTCTCGCGCAACACTCGCGCCGCGCCGTCATCGACCGTGAGCCGCCCCTTCGCCGGCTTGGCGTACTTGAGCCAGAGCTTGAAGCTCGACGCCTTGCCGGCCCGTGCGGCGAAACGCGTGCCGACCCCCTCGCCGCCGGCTGCTGCCCGCAGCGTCCCCGGCCTCGTCCCGTTGCAGATCGTCGCCGGGATGCCCGACTCGGCCGCCATCTCCGCTGCCGCCGCCTTGCTGCGCATGCCGCCAGAACCGAACGCAGAAGTACGGTCGCCAATCTCCATCCCAGCCAGCTCATCGAAGTCGTCCACCGTGGAGATCAGCTCGGCGGCGGGGTCCGTGCGGGGATCGCTGCGATGCAGGCCGTCGACGTCTGAGAGCAGGACCAGCAGGCGCGCGTCGAGCAGAATCGCCACCTGGGCGGCGAGGAAGTCGTTGTCACCGAAGGTGATCTCATCGGTCGCGGTCGTGTCGTTCTCGTTGACAACAGGCACCACGCCCCACTCGATCAACCGCCGCAGGGTCTGCCTCGCGTTCAGGTAGTTGGTCCGTGCGGCGATGTCGGCCGCCGTCAGCAACACCTGTGCGGATCTCGTCCCACCCTCGGCCAGGCGGGTCTCATATGCCCGGAAGAGGTCGCCCTGGCCGACCGCGGATGCGGCCTGCAGCTCGTCCATCCCCCGCGGGCGGGCCGGCAGGTCCATCAACCGCATCCCCCGCGCGATCGCCCCCGAGGTGACCATCGCGACCCGCTCACCCCCCCGCTCCAGCTCCGCGACCTGCGCGCAGACCGAGTCGAGCACGTCGACGCGCAGCTCGCCGTCATCGGCGGCGACGATCGAGGAGCCGAGCTTGACGACGAGGGTCATGGGGCAAGCCACTCTCCGACGCGGCCCGAGACCTTCAGCGCCGAGAGGTCGCCATCGTCGCGAACTCGAACGGCTGCGTCCGCCATCGCATCGACCGCCACCCAGGCCAGGAGGCTGCCGACGCTTATCCGGCGCGCCCCGGCGGCGACAACCCCGCCCATCGAGAGGTGGGGAAGGCCGAGCACGTTGACGGGTTTGCTCGTGGCCTCGCAGACGGCCCGGATCTCGTCCGCGTTGGCCAGGCCGGGCGCGTAGAGCACGTCGGCACCGGCGGCTTCGAACGCCTGCAGACGGGCGATCGTGTCGTCGAGGTCGGGGTTGCCGCGGATGTGGTTCTCGGCCCGCGCCGTGAAGGTGAAGGGGAAGTCCAGGCGCCGCGCCGCCTCTACTGCCGCAGTGACGCGCTCGACCGCGTGGTCGAAGGCATAGATGCCGTCCCCGGGGTCGTAGTCCTCGATCGAGCCGCCGACCGCCCCGGCCTCGGCCACCCCTGCAATGGCTGCCGCGGCATCGTTTGGATCGGCGCCGAAGCCGTTCTCGATATCGACGGAGATTGGGAGGTCCGTTGCCCCTGAAAGCGCCCGCACATGCTCTGCCAACTGCTCGAGGGTGACGCCCCCGTCCAAGCGTCCCAAGGTGAAGGCGAAGCCCGCGCTGGTCGTCGCGAGCGCCTTGAAGCCGAGTGCCTCGAAGACCCGTGCAGAACCGGCGTCCCAGGGATTGGGGATGACGAACGCCTCGCCCTCGTGCAGAGCACGAAAGCCCTCCGCCTTTTGCACCTGTGTCGTACTCAAGATCGCCAGCTCCTTTGGTCGGACTTTCGCCGCTGGAAGCTACTGAAGCCCGTCACGGGTGCAGCTCGAACTCGTGCTCGCCGACGCGGACGTCGTCACCCGGCTCGAAGCCGGCGGCCCTCAGAGCGGCAACGACGCCGATCTCGTTGAGGCGCTGCTCGAGGTAGGCGAGCGACTCCTCGTTGGCTAGGTCGTGGCGCTCGAAGAGCAGCTCGACCCCACGACCGAGGACGCGGAAGCCGCCGTCCTCCTCGCGCTCGACCGAGTAACCGCCCTCACCGGCGGGGCGGTAGACGCGGTGCTCGACCTCGAACTCGGCCGCCCCAGGCTCAGCTCGTCCGGGCAATCCATGCCGACCTGCTGCAGGGCTCGCGACGACATCCTCCGACAATTCGGCCAGGATCTTCCCCCGCAACCCGTCCAGTCCCTCGCCGGTCGCCGCCGAGACCGCGAGCACGCCGCGGGCACGGTCGCCAAGCCGCTGCTGCCAATCAGCGACCGCCTCCTCCACCTGCTCGACCGGGAGTAGATCCCGCTTGGAGAGGACGACGACCTCCGGGAGAACCTCCAGCCCGGCGCCATAGGCCGACAGCTCGCCGCGCACGGCCTCGTAGTTCGACGCGGGCTCACCCTCCAACGGCGCCAGGTCGACCAGGTGGACGAGCATCGAGCAACGCTCTACGTGGGCGAGGAACTCATGTCCTAGCCCGGCACCTTCCGCCGCCCCTTCGATCAGACCGGGGATGTCGGCGATGACGGCCTGCCGGTCCTCCCCTTCGATCGTCCCCAGCACCGGCGAGAGCGTCGTGAACGGATAGTCCCCGACCTTCGGCTCGGCCCGCGTCAGCCGCCCGAGCAGCGAGGACTTACCGGCGTTGGGCAGCCCGACCAGGCCGACGTCGGCGAGCAGCTTCAACCGAATCTCGATCCACCCCTCCTCCCCCGCCGTCCCCTTCTCGGCGAACCGCGGCGCCTGCCGCGTGGAGGTGGAGAACCGCTTGTTCCCGTGCCCCCCACGCCCGCCATGAGCGACGACAGCCCGCTGCCCGACCTCGATCAGATCCACCCGGCTCCCATCCACAGCCTCGGCCTGCGTCCCGGCGGGAACCAAGATCTCGAGCTCCTCCCCGCGAGCCCCGTGCCGGTTCGACCCTTCGCCGTGTCGGCCGCGCTCAGCCCGAAAGTGCTTGCTCCCCCGCAGCGCCCCAAGATCGCGCCGCGAGGCATCGCAAACCAGCACCACATCCCCCCCATGCCCACCATCCCCACCATCCGGGCCACCACGAGGCACATGAGCCTCCCGCCGGAACGAGACGCACCCGTTCCCGCCAGCCCCACCTTCAACCCAAATTTTCGCCTTGTCGTACATCCAGAGGAGCGTAGTTAGTCACGGAACTCAAAATCTTCAGCCACAGAACTGTCATTTCTCGGCCATCCCGCCCACAGGCACGAATTCAGCCAATAGCTTCCGCCTGTCGCCATGGCGGCGCGCCCCGGCCGACGGACGCGGACCCTGAAATCACGAATCGGGGTTGGCGGGTTCGACTCCCGCCCGGGGCGTTATACTCAGACGAGTGATTTCAGGGTCCCGGATTCGTCCGGCGGCACCCCGATTCGAAAGAGGGCGACTCTTCGGGGTCGCCCTCTTTCTTGCGGCCCCATCATCACCCGAAGCTTCCGGCCGCGAGGCTCTGCCGGCCTGAGAAGGAGGGGGCGGGTGCCCCTCTCGCGCAGCGGCGTCATCTTTTTCGCAGCGCCAACTCAGCGAGAGACGACCACTTAGAGGCGAAAAAGCCAGCAAGAGGGAGGGGCACCCGGCCCCTCCCTACCTCACGAGTCCTGAAGAACCGAGATCGTCCGGCCCTTGCGCGACGGCTTGAACTCCACCGTCCCCGCCTGCGTCGCAAAGATCGTGTGATCGCGGCCGAGGCCGACGCCCTCGCCGGGCCAGAACCGGGTGCCGCGCTGGCGCACGATGATCTCGCCGCCGGAGACCTTCTGGCCGGCGAAGACCTTGACCCCGAGCATCTTGGGGTTCGATTCGCGGCCGTTACGGCTTGAGCCGAGTCCTTTCTTATGAGCCATCGTCGTCCTTTTTAGCAGCAGCTTTGGGTTTGGCTTTCGGTTTTGGTTTGGCGGCGGCTTTTTTCGCTTTCGGTTTAGCCACCTCTTTTTTCTCAGCCGGCTTGGCCTCTTTCGGCTCCGCTTTGGGTTTGGCTTCCGCTTTGCGAGCCCCCAGTTTCAGCTCGGTCACCTCGAGTCGGGTCAGCTCCGAGCGGTGGCCGGCGCGACGCCGGTAGCCCTTCTTTGGCTTGTATTTGAAGACCTTGATCTTCGGGCCGCGCAGATGCTCGGCGACGGTCGCCTCGACCTTCACCTTCTCCAGCTCCACCGGCTCGGCAATTATGTCTTTGTCGCGGAAGAGCACGGCGCGGAGGGCGACCTTCTCGCCCTCCTTGGCGCTCAGCCGGTCGACGAGCAGCGAGGTGCCCTTCTCGACCTTGTACTGCTTGCCGCCGCTCTCTATGACTGCGTACGTGCTCATCCGTCCTTGCCGCTCTTCGAAGTGGAGCCCGACCGTGCACGACCGCCCCTGCGGCCGCCACGGCTGCTGCGCGAGGGCGCGGATTCTAGAGCGT
>JBAREU010000408.1:0-2867 GCA_049796515.1 Solirubrobacterales bacterium | reverse complement strand
GCTCGCCGCCTTCGCCGGCGCCGCGCGCGCCGACAACTACGTCGCGCTCGGCGACTCCTACGCCGCCGGCCCGTTGATCCCCAACCCCCTGCTGCCGCTCGGCTGTCTCAAATCGAGCAACAACTACGCCCACCTGGCAGCGCCCGGCATCGGTCTGACGCTGCGCGATGCGACCTGCAGTGGCGCGACCACCGAGGACATGACCAACCCGCAGAACGTCGACCCCGACGGGCCCAACCCGCCCCAGTTCGACTCGCTCGATGCGGAAACGACGGTCGTCTCGCTGACGATCGGCGGCAACGACATCGGCTTCTCCGACATCGCCCTCGACTGTGTCACGCTCAACCCCTTCAGCACGCCCTGCAAAAACAAATACAACTCCGGCGGCAAAGACCAGATCGCCGAACGGATCGCGGCTACGGCGCCGAAAGTGGACGCGGTGCTGGAAGGCATCGCGGAACTCTCGCCCTCGGCCGAGGTCTTCGTCGTCAACTACGCGGCGATCTTCCCCGAGACCGGTTTCGGCTGCTGGCCGCAGATGCCGATCGGCTTCGGCGACGTGCCCTACCTGCGCGCGAAGCAGAAAGAACTGAACGCGATGCTCGCCACGCAGGCAGCGGCCAACGGCGCGACCGTGGTCGACTGGTACAAAGCCAGCATCGGTCACGACGCCTGCAAAGGCTCCTCGACGCGCTGGGTGGAGCCGGTCGTGCCGGGCAACCCGGCGGCACCGATACATCCCAACAAAGCCGGCATGCAGGGCGCTGCCAACGCCCTCGTCGCGGCGGTCAAATAGTCGAGTCCTAGGCGAGCTGGTGCTCGCGCGAGCCGGCGGGATCCTCCTGCCGGCTCGCCGGGCACGGCTCCGGCATCGGGAAGAGCTGTAGGAAGCGGCGCAGCTCTCGCTTGCCGCCGCCTGCCTTCGCTGCCTCTGACTCGATCGCCTGCTCAAGCGAGAGCTGTTCGGCGAGGATTGCAGCCAGGGTTCCGGCCTCGTCGACCTCGATCGAGGCGCTCGGGCTCTCGGCCGGGCCGCGGGCCAGCGCGACCTCGCCCCCGACGACGTCGACGTGGAACTCTTCCTCGCCGATCCGCAGACTGTAGGTCGCCTCCAACCCGGCGGCCGCCGCGGGGTCGAAGAGCGAGCGCAAGGCGAGGACGATCGAGTCGGGGCCGATCTCGCGCTGCTCGGGCGGGACCGGCGAGCGGGCGCCCCAGGCGCCGAGCCGGGTCACGATCGGCTCAAGATCCTCCCCCCACTCGGTCAGCTCGTAGACCTGAACCGCGGCCGGCGGCGGCAGTTTGCGACGATGGACGACACCGCCCTGCTCGAGCTCGCGCAGACGCTCGGAGAGGATGTTGGGGCTGGCGTTCGGCAGTCCGCGCCGCAGGTCGGTGAACCGCTTCGGGCCGAGCAGCAGCTCACGTACGACGAGAAGTGCCCAGCGCTCGCCGATCAGGTCGAGGGCGTAGGCGAAGCGACATGCATCGCCGTATGAGCGCTTCGTCGCCATACCGACCAGTTTAGCCATTTGATACAAAATTGCAACTAAGTAGTTGTGTTTTGCAAGCTTTTGCTAGGGTAGCCAAATGGACATGACCAACGAAGCTCACAACCGCTGGCTGGCGCTCTACGTCCTCTGCGCGGGGATGCTGATGATCGTCCTCGACATCACGATCGTTAACGTCGCCCTGCCCTCGATCCAGGACGACCTTGGCTTCTCGCAGAGCAACCTGGCCTGGGTCGTCAACGCCTACCTGGTCCCCTTTGGCGGGCTGCTGCTCTTGGCCGGTCGCCTCGGCGACCTGCTCGGCCAGCGCCGCGTCTTTCTCGCCGGCCTCGCCGTCTTCACCACGGCGTCACTGCTCTGCGGCCTCTCGCAGAGCCAGGAGATGCTGATCGCCGCGCGCTTTGTCCAGGGGATCGGCGGTGCGCTGACCTCGGCGGTGATCCTGGGGATGATCGTGACGATGTTCCCGGAGCCGCGCGAGCAGGCGAAAGCGATCGGCGTCTACGGCTTCGTCGCCTCCGCCGGCGGCACGATCGGGCTGTTGATCGGCGGCATCCTGACCGAGGCGATCGCCTGGCACTGGATCTTCTTCATCAACCTGCCGGTCGGGATCGCGACCGCGGTGATGGCCCGGCGGCTGATCGCCGACCGCGACGGGATCGGCTTCGGCGAGGGCGCCGACATCCTCGGCGCCGTACTGATCACGGGCGGCCTGATGATCGGCACCTACACGATCCTCGGAGTCAACGAGCACGGCTGGGGGTCGACCCAGACGCTCGTGCTCGGGGCGATCTCGCTGGCGATGGAGATCGCCTTCCTGGTGCGCCAGGCGCGGATCGCCAACCCGCTGATGCCGCTGCGGCTGTTCCGCTCGCGCAATGTCTCGGGCGCCAACGCGCTACAGGCGTTGCTCGTCGCCGGGATGTTCTCGATGTTCTTCCTCGGCGCGCTCTACCTGCAACGGATCCTCGGCTACGACCCGCTCGAGGTCGGGCTCGCCTTCCTGCCGGCGACGCTGGTGATGGGGACGCTCTCGCTCGGCTACTCGGAAAAGCTGATCATGCGCTTCGGCCCGCGCCGCATGCTGATCCCGGGCATGGTTCTGATTGGCACCGCGCTGCTGCTCCTCGCCCGCACCCCGGTTGACGGTAGCTACCTGACCGACGTCCTGCCGCCGATGCTGTTGATCGGAGTCGGCATCGGGATCTCCTTCCCCTCGCTGATGACGCTGGCGATGTCCGGGGCGACGCCGGAAGACGCCGGCCTGGCCTCGGGAGTGGTCAACACCACCGCCCAGGTCGGCGGCGCGATCGGCCTCGCCGTCCTCGCCACGCTGGCGGCCGAGCGCACCGACAC
>JBAREU010000407.1:0-1502 GCA_049796515.1 Solirubrobacterales bacterium | reverse complement strand
GGGGAACGCCGAGCCCCGAACTGAAGCGGCTCTATCAGACGGTGTTGGATGCGCAGGAAGAGGCCATTACGAAAGTCAAAGACGGGGCGGACGGAAAGAGGATTCATCAAGGGATCTTGAACAGGTTTGAGAAAGCCGGGTACCAGACGGGTTTAGCGAATGGGCGAATGCAGGGCTACTTTCACGGCACCGGCCACGGGGTCGGACTCGACATCCATGAAATGCCGCGCATCAGCCGCACCGGCTCACTGCTCCAAGAAGGCCATGTCGTCACGGTCGAGCCAGGCCTCTACTATCCCGGCCTCGGCGCTGTGCGCATCGAAGACATGGTACTCGTCACGAAAGACGGGTGCCGCAATCTGACGAACTTTCCCAAGATCTTCGAGTTAGGCTGAACAGGACGTCTCACGTTTTACGTTTCATGCCTTCCATGCGTCTCACCTTCACGATTCAACGATTCAATCCCGAAGTCGATTCCGCGCCCCATTCTCAAGAGATCCGGCTCGACGTCGGACGCGGGATGACGGTGCTCGATGCGTTGATTCGTATCAAGAACGAGTGCGACGGGAGTTTGGCGCTCCGCTATTCCTGCCGCTCTGCGATTTGCGGCTCTTGCGCGATGACGATCAACGGCAGTGAGAAGCTGGCCTGCCGCACCTCCCTCCGCAAAGAACTCGAACGGCACGGGCACTTCACAGTCGCGCCACTTCGCAACTTGCCGGTGATCAAGGACCTGGTCGTGGATATGGCGTCGTTCTGGGAGAAGATTCACGACGTGCATCCCTGGCTGGTATCGGGATCGCGGCCTTCTCATGAGGGCGTGCCTGCTAAGATAACGGCGCGGAGCCACGCCAATCCGCAGTTTCACAATGTGGATGCCTGCATCATGTGCGGCGCTTGCGTCGCGGCTTGTACCGTGCATGAAGTCTCAAAGGGGTTTCTCGGCCCTGCCGCTTTGGCGAAGGCCGATCGGTTCCTCTCCGATCCTCGCGAGTCCCCTTCGGCAACGCGGGCTAGACTTTCGGCCCTTCAAGACGAGCATGGGATCTGGGACTGTACACGGTGCAACTTTTGTGTCGAAGTCTGTCCAAAAGATGTCAAGCCGATGGAGGCGATCGTCCGGTTGCGGCGGGCCTCGCTCGAACGAGGGTTGACGAAGGCCGGCGGCGCGCGTCACATCCTTGGCTTTACCGATCTGATCGAGCAGCAAGGGCGATTGAACGAAGCGATCATGCCGCTGAAAGTGGTCGGGTTCGCACCGCGTGCGCTGCTGCACATTCTGCCTCTGGGTATTAAGATGTTGCTCAAAGGGAAAGTCCCCAATCCCTTTGGACATGCGCTCCCTGGGCTCAGCCACATCCGGGCGCTTATCCAGCGAGTGCGAAGCGTCACACCTCGAGCCTAACATCCATGGCTTGGACCTTTCGCTTTATTGAAGAAATCGCCCTGGCCGATATCGGCTTCGAGGCCGAGGGGGAGTCGATCGAGGAGGTCTTTCAAGG
>JBAREU010000406.1:0-18795 GCA_049796515.1 Solirubrobacterales bacterium | reverse complement strand
CTTCGAGGTCGTCGCGTCGCGGTTGTTCCAGGCGCGGATCGAATCGAGCCCGTCGATCGGCGGCATCGCGGCGGAGCTGCCCGTCGCCACGACGACGGCCCTGCGGCCGGTGAGCACCACCTCGCCGACGGCGACTCGCCGCGAGCCGTCCAGCCTGCCCTCGCCGCGGAAGAGCTCGATCCCACGTTCCTCCAGCCAGGGAAGCTGCCCCGAGTCATCGAGGTCGTGGATCACCTCGTCGCGGCGGTCGAGAACCGCTTGCGGGTCGAGGTCGCCGGTTACCGCTGCGCTGGCGCCGGGCACCCGGCGCGTCTCCGCCAGCAGCTCGCCGGGGCGCAGCAGTGCCTTCGAAGGCATGCAGGCGTAGTAGGAGCATTCGCCGCCGACCAGATGGTTCTCGACGATCGCCACCGAGAGACCGCCGTCGGCGAGTCGCCCTGCGCAGACCTCGCCGGGAGCACCGGCGCCGATCACGATTGCGTCGAACTCTCGCTCGTTCATCCGGTCATCTCTACCCGACACCGTACAATTGAGAGCACATAGCACGGGGGCGACAGGCTTCGATCTGGTCGGTCCGTGCGAACGGTCGCAGGTCGAGGTTGCCGGAGGCCTCGTAAAACACCGGCACCAACCAATACGTGCGGACCATGAGTTCGCCCTCGCTGCTTAGTTAGATCTAAGTGAGTGAGAGTCGGCCCTCTTCCGCCCGCGGAGAGGGGCACCGGCTTCAATTGCGGGCTTACCCGGGCGGATCGCCCCGTTCGCCAGGGGACATTTCAGAGGGCTTTGTCTCCCGCAGTGCCCGCCGGCGCGGACCCCGGGAGACGAGAACCAAGCGCCGGCTAAACCTGTAGAAGCCTTCGCGCTACGGCCGGAGACGTGGGTTCGAATCCCACCGCCTCCATGAATTTCGATCGTCAACGAGTCCTGGGGTGTCGAGAGACATGAATCGCTACGTCGCCTTCTTGCGCGGCATGAACCTCGGCGGCCGCAGGATCACCAACGACGTGCTGCGCTCGCACTTCGAGGCGCTCGGCTGCGAGGAGGTCGCGACCTTCCGTGCCAGTGGCAACGTGATCTTCGCCTGCGATGGGGAGCCGGCCGAGCTGACCGATCTGCTCGAAGACGGACTCGCTGAGGCGCTCAGCTATGAGGTGCCGGTCTTCCTGCGCTCGGCGAAGGAGCTGCTCGCGATCGCCGCGAGCGAGCCATTCGATGCAAACCACCTCGAAGCTTCGAAGGGCAAGCTACAGGTCGCGTTGTTGACCCAGAAACCGACCGGGAAAGCGACGAGGAAGGCGTTGGCGCTGTCGAACGACGAGGACCGCCTGGCGATCGAGCGCCGCGAGCTCTACTGGGTCCCCAGCGGCGGCATCTCCGAATCCGATCTGGACTGGAAGGCAATCGAGGCCGCCCTGGGCCCGACCACGGTCAGGACCAAGGGCACGATCGACCAGATCGTCGCCAAGCACTTCGGTTAGTTCACGCGTCGGAACGCGGGAGGGCGGCGAGCTCGATGTCGGCGCTGACCGAGCCGATCTCCGCTGGAAGCTCGGAGAGCTGGACGTTTGAGACGAACTCCATCCGTTGGCCTAGCGGGCGGAAGAAGTTGTCGTAGTGGGTTGGCACCACCACGCGGGGATCGAGGCGGGGCAGGACTCGCTGCCAGTAGTCGCGGGTGAAGCCGCGGCCGGCGATGCCGGCCAGGAAGACGTCGACGCCGCGCTCCCGCACGGCCTCGTCGATCAGGTTGGCGCTGCCCTGGTGGTAGAAGCGCACCCCGGCGACCTCGATCGATATGCCCCAGACCTGTCCGCAGCGGTAGGCGCCGGGGGAGAGCGAGTCGAGGTGCTCGCAGGTGAGTTCGCCGTCGTAGGGAACCGCGAGGCCGAGCAGCAGCTTCGAGTGGACGCTGGGCGTGAAGCGAACCACGAACGGGCCTAGCTCATAGGCGCGGTAAGGCTCGACCACGACCGTGTGGTCGGCCAGCCCGTGCAGCGCCATCAGGTTGAGCAGTGAGGCGGAGCCGTACGCCTTGCAGCCGAAGCGGCGGGCGATCGCTGGGGCGTCGACGGCATGATCGAAGTGGGTGTGACCGACCAGCACGCCGACCACCTCCCCCTTCGCACCGCCGAAGCGGTCGAGCGCTGCAGGGTCCGGCAGAGCAGTGCGGCGAAAGATCAGGTCACGGAACGGCACGCGCGATAGGTAGGGGTCTACGAACAGCGTCCGGCCTTCGTGGGTGAGCCGGTAGCCGGACACGCCGAGCCACTCGACCTCCAGGCCCTTGGGTAGCTCCAGCGGCCGACGCTCCAGCTCGCCCAGCGCCTGCCCGTCGTCGCGTTCCGTCGAACGCCGCGTCGCCCGTGCCTTGGCCAGCTCGCCGATGTGTCGCAGCGGGCTGGATATACGACTCGAAGTCCTTGCCGGTCGTGGCACGCAGGCGGTCCGCCTATTCGGTTTTGACCGCGGCCGACAGCGTCGGTGGGGTGGAGAGGGTCTGGAAGACGACGCAGTAGCGCTCGGTCAGCTTCAGCAGCGTGTCGAGCTCTTCCTTGCTCGCGTCGGTCTCGACCTCGAAGCTGAGCTGGATCGAGCGGAAGCCAACCGGGGCCTCGCGGTCGACCGCCAGGGTGCCGCGGAAGTCCAGCTCGCCCTCGGCACAGACCTCGCCTGACTCGACCGCGATCCCGAGCGAGGTGGCGACCGCGCGCAGCGTCACCCCGGCGCAGGCGACCAGCGCCTCGAGCAGCATGTCGCCAGAGCAGAGCAAGGTGCCGTCACCGCCGGAGGCCGGGTGCAGGCCAGCCTTGGCCAGCGCGCGGCCGGTATCAACCGAGCAGGAGACGCCCTCGCCGAGGCTGCCGGTCGCCTTCAGCGTTACCAGTGCCGCCTCCGGCTCTCCCGCATAGCGCTCCTTCAGCGGAGCCTGTACCGCCCGTAGCTCGTCGCGTCGCATGCGCCAGAGACTACGCGCCGACCTCGCGACGCGGCCATTGTCAGCATGGTCACCGATGGCAATCGCGACCGCAACCAGCCTCGACGTCCACATGGGCGGTGAGCTGCTGTTCGCCGGCGTCTCCTTCAAGCTGGAGCCGCGTGAGCGGATGACGCTGTCGGGCCGCAACGGCGCCGGCAAGTCGACGCTGCTGCGGCTCCTGGCGGGGGAGCTCAGTCCCGATGCGGGCAGCCTCGTCCTGCAGAAGGGTGCGCGCGTCGCCCTGCACGACCAGCGACCGCCGCGCGAGACAGCGGTCTCACTGGGCAAGTACGTCTACTCCGGCCGGGCCGAGATGCTGGCCACCGAGGCCGAGCTGGAGCGGCTCGAGGCGGCGATGTCTAGCGGCGAGACCGGCGAGGAGACCCTCAGTGCCTACGCCGCCGCTCAACAGAGGCTCGAGCACGGCGGCGGCTATCGCTGGCGTGACGACGTGCTCGCCGTCCTGCGCGGTCTCGGCTTCGGCGGTGAGGAGGTCGAGCGCCCGCTCTCGACCTTTTCCGGCGGCGAGCTGACCCGTGCCTCGCTGGCGCGGGCCCTCGCGACCCGGCCCGACCTCTTGCTGCTCGACGAGCCGACCAACCACCTCGACATCCCTTCGCTGGAGTGGTTAGAGCGATACCTGAACGGCCTCGACGCGGCCGTCGTCCTCGTCGCCCACGACCGCTGGTTCCTGGAGGCGGTCGGCACTTCGGTGCTGGAGCTGGAGGCGAAGCGGGCGCGCTTCTTCGCTGGTCCCTGGCACGCCTGGCGCAAGGAACAGGCCGCCCGCGAGATCGCCCGCGGCAAGGCGATCGAGCGCCAGGAGGCGGAGATCGCGCGCATGGAGCGCTTCGTCGAGCGCTTCCGCTACAAGGCGACCAAGGCCCGCCAGGCGCAGTCGCGGCTGAAGCAGATCGACAAGATCAAGCGCGACGGGGTCGAGGCCGAGCAGCGCGACCGCCGCAACCTGCGCTTTGCCTTCATCCAGCCGGAGCGGCCGGGTCGGGTCGTGCTGAAGCTGGTTGGGGCGAAGCTCGAGGTCCCGGGCCGCGTTCTCTTGGATGACGCCCGGCTCGAAGTCGAGCGCGGCGAGCATGTCGTCCTCGTCGGCCCCAACGGAGCTGGCAAGACGACGCTGATCGAGACCCTCGCTGGGCGTCGCGAACTGGCCGCCGGCTCGGTGCGGCTCGGCCACAACGTCAAGGTCGGCTACCTCTCCCAGCACGCCGACACGGCGGCGGGGGAGGGGACCGTGCTCGACGCCGCCCAGCGGCAGACCGGCCTCACCGGGCAGAAGGCGCGCGACCTGCTCGGCAACTTCCTCTTCTCCGGATCCGACGTCGAGAAGCAACTCAGCGACATCTCTGGCGGCGAGCAGCGGCGCCTCTCGCTGGCGATCCTGGTCGCCTCCGGCGCCAACGTGCTGATCCTCGACGAGCCCACCAACCACCTCGACCTGGAGAGCCGCGAGGCGCTCGAGGACGCCCTTTCGGCCTTCGAAGGCGCGGTGGTCCTGGTCTCGCACGACCGCGCCCTGCTGGAGGCGGTCGGCACCCGCACCCTCGTCTGCGAGGACGGCGAGCTGCGCAGCCACCCGACCGGGTGGGCCGCCTACCAGCGCGAGCGAGACGAACGGGAGGCCGAGGCGGAGGCGGCGGTACAGGCCGACAAGTCCCCGCCGGCATCGGCCCGCGGACGCAACGCCGACCGCGCGGCGAAGAAGGCGGCGCGGAAAGCAGGCCGCCTGGCGGAGCGGATCGAGCAGGCCGAGGCCGACCTGCGCGAGCTCGAGGAAGAGCTCTCGGATCCCCAAGCGTGGTCGAGTCCGGGACGCGCCGAACGAGCCGAAGCGCGACACGCGACGGCGAAGCAGGCCGTCGCCGAGCTCTACGAGCAGTGGGAGGCAGCCGAAGCGGAGGTCAGCGCAGCGGGTGATCCAGGCTGACCATCGTCCCCTTGCCGGGGGCCAAGGTGATGTTGCGCACCTTGACCTTTTCCGGTTTCGGGTCGGGGGCGCTCAGCTCGGCTCGTTCGAGGATCGCGCGCAGGACGACTCGCATCTCGTATTCGGCGAAGGCAGCGCCGATGCAGCGTCGCACGCCGCCGCCGAAGGGGATCCAGGCGTAGGTGTCGGGCTTGTCCTCAAGGAAGCGCTCGGGGCGGAACTCCTCTGGCTCCGGGAAGAGATCCTCGCGGTAGTGCAGGGCGGCTATCGCGGGGAGGACGTAGCAACCTGCCGGCACCTCGTAGCCGCCGATGCGCAGCGGGGCGGTCAGCTTACGGGCAACGTCGACGATCACTGGCCGCGCCCGCAGCGTCTCCTTCACCGTCGCCTCGAGGTAGTCGTCCTCGCCGGCGGCGACCGAGTCGCGCAGCTTGGCCAGCACCTGTGGATAGCGCAGTAGGCGCTCCATCGCCCAGGCGAGAGCGGTCGCGGTCGTCTCGTGGCCGGCGCCGAGGATCGTCACCAGCTCGTCGCGCAGCTCGGCGTCGCTCATCGGCCCGCCGTCCTCGTGCCGGGCCTGGAGCAGCAGCGAGAGCACGTCGTCGGGTGACTCCCCCTCGCCGGCGTTCTCGGCACGACGCAGGGCGATCTCTTCGTAGACGAAGGCGTCGAGTGCCTCGCGGGCGCGCAGGAAGCGACCCCAGGGACTCCAGCGGCCGAGGTTGCGGCGCAGCGGCGGGAAGGCGGTGATCATGTTCACCCGCGCGGAGAACTCTTCGATCAGACCCTCGAAGCGCTGCAGGCGGTCCTCGTCGTGGACACCGAAGACAGCGCGCATGATCACCGCCAGCGTGATCCGCTGAGTGTGGGGGCGCAGCGCGAACGGCTCGCCGACGGGCCAGTTCTCCATCTCGCGCAGGGTGACCTCGCGGATCAGCTTGCCGTAGCGCTGGATCCGCTCGCCGTGGAAGGGCGGCAGCAGTAGCTTGCGCTGGCGCATGTGCGGCGCCTCGTCGAGGGTCAGCACCGAGTTCGGCCCAAGCGCCGGCTCGAGCACGGTCGCGTTGGCCTCGCCGGCGTGGAGCTGCTCGGGCGAGCCGGTGAAGACCTCTTTGACCAGGGCCGGGTCGGCCAGGTAGACGAGGCGCTCGAAGAAGGGGAAGCGGACGGTGAAGACGTCGCCGTAGCGGCGCTGGAAGCGAATCAGGAAGCCGAGCGGGTCGCGGGCGTACGACAGCGCCTGGCCGACCGGAGGCAGCCGCGTGCCTGGCGGGAAGCTGGTGGAGGTGGGTCCAGCTGCGGGGCGGGGGATCGTTGCCTGCTCCATCGACCCCACCATACGCAAAAACTGGCTGGACAGCCAGTTTGGCCTAGAAAACGATCGTGCGGTCGCCGTCCAGCAGAACCCGGTCGTCCAAGTGCGCCTTGACCGCGCGGGAAAGGACGAGGCGCTCGACGTCGCGGCCGATCCCGATTAGGTCTTCGATCTCGTCGCGGTGGCTTACCCGGGTCACGTCCTGGTCGATGATCGGGCCGGCGTCGAGCGCCTCGGTGACGTAGTGCGCGGTGGCGCCGATCAGCTTGACCCCACGCTCGTGGGCGCGGGCGTAGGGGTCAGCGCCGACGAAGGCCGGCAGGAAGCTGTGGTGGATGTTGATCGCCGGCGCCCCCACGCGGCGCAGGAAGTCGGCCGAGAGGATCTGCATGTAGCGGGCGAGGACGAGCAGGTCGACGTCATCGCCAAGCAGCTCCAGCATCCGCTCCTCGGCTGCGTCCTTGCCGTCCTTGTCAACCGGCACGTGGTGGTAGGGAAGGCCCAGCGGGGTGACCTGGTCGGCGTGGTCGGGATGGTTGGAAACGACGGCGACGACGTCGGCTCCCAGCTCGTCGCTGCGCCAGCGCCAGAGCAGATCCGAGAGGCAGTGGTCTTCGCGCGAGACCATGATCGCCACCCGCTTGCGCTCGCTCGACTCGGCGAAGCGGTGCTCCATCTTCAGCGGCGCCGCGATCTCCTCCGCGAAGCGACGGTAGAGCTCCTCCCGCTCCTCCGCCGGGGCGGGGTCGAAGGCCATCCGCATAAAGAAGCGCCCCTCGCGGCTCGAGTGCTGGTCGGCGTCGACGATGTTGCGGCCGGCCTCGGCGAGGAAGCCGCTGACGGTGGCGATCAGCCCGGGCTGATCGGGGCAGGCGAGGAGGAGGCGCGAGGTGGGAGGTTGGCCGGCGATTGCTGAATCATCGCGGCTGAGCCCGACACCTCCCACGAGTCTGTTCCGCTGCCGACTTTTACCGGGCAATAGCAAGGAAAAAGTCCGCAGCGGCGCAGAATCGCGTGCACCGAGCAAATTCGCAATCGTGCTTCTGTGCCTGGGCTCGTGCAGATCCTCACGCACTGTGTGAGCTCTGTGAGCGCGATCACCCTTCGAGCCGCGGAACCTCGCCACGGTTCCGCGCTTGCTCACAAAACGCACATATTCAGCTCTTGTCCTTGTACTTCTTGTCGCCTTCCCGGCTGTGGCCCTGGCGGCAACCCCCCGCGACGACGGCTCGCGATCTCGAGCAGCCGACTCACGGATCGGCTTGGCCGACGCGAGGCCGGTGACCATCGCGCCGCTGCTAATCCACGGTCCGCGCCTGCACCACGAGATGCGCACGGCCGCCAAGCGCATCCAAGCCGCCCGCCGCGCCCGCATCAAGCGCGAACGCCGCGATGCCTTCGCCACCCTCCCAGCCGGCGTCTCACAATCCACGCTCGACGCGATTGCAGCTTGTGAGTCAGGGGGCGACCCAACCGCCCTCTCATCGGACGGCAGCTACCGAGGCAAGTACCAGTTCAGCTTCGAAACGTGGGCATCCGTAGGCGGCTCAGGCGATCCCGCAGCAGCTCCCGAGGAAGAGCAGGACTACCGAGCAGCCCTCCTCTACGCCTCCGCCGGCTCCAGCCCCTGGCCCGTTTGCGGCTAGGCAGCAGGACAGGGCCCGGGTATCCCCCGCTGGAAGCCCGCATAGCTGCGGCCTGACGGGTTCCTCGCGGGAAGTGCTCCAATGCTTCCTGCGGGGGACACCCGGGCCCTGTCCTGCGGAGGCCAGAGATGATCCGCGGAAGGGCGTCGGGCATCCCCGGAGAGAACATTGGAGCACTTCCGGGCAAGTAGCTGTAAGGCCGTAGCTATGCGGGTTCTCGGAGGGGATGCCCGACGCCCTTTCTACGATTGCTTCAATGAGTGACGAGGCCGTCCCAGCACCCGATCCGAAGGGTCCTAGTCGCAAGCCACCGGCGGAGGCGATTGCTGAGGCTAAGGTCCGGGCTCCGACCAGGGGGAACCGGAAGCTGGAGCAGTTTCTGGAGGCGGTGAACGAGGACGAGCAGGTGCGGGCCTGGTGGTACATGGCGCAGGTCCATGCTGAACGGCTGGGCATGTCGGACCACTCCTGGGTGCACACCCAGATCGTGCTCAACATCGCCCTACGCCTGCTGCGCCTCCTGGTCAAGGCGGGAGTCGAGCCGGCGGTCGTCGCCGACCACGGGATGTCGGCGCGCGACGCTGAGGTGGTCGTCGCCGGCGGGGCGCTGCTGCACGACGTCGGCATGTCGATCCACCGCGCCGACCACGAGGCCTACAGCCTCTTCCTCGCCAACGGCGCCCTCGAGCGGCTGTTGGCCGGTCCCTACCGCGAGCCGAAGCGGACGATCGTCACCGCCGAGATCCTCCACGCGATCATCGGCCACCGCCGCCGCGGCGAGCCCTACACGCTTGAGGCCGGTGTCGTCCGGGTCGCCGACGCGCTCGACATGGCCCAGGGCCGCACGCGGATCCCGCTCGAGGCGGGCCGGGAGGGAATCCACTCGATCTCTGCCGCCGCGATCGACGAGGTCAGGATCGAGGCAGGGGAGGAGCGGCCGGTGCGAATTGAGATCGAGCTCAACAACTCTGCTGGGATCTTCCAGGTCGACGACCTGCTCGCGACCAAGATTCGCGGCACCCCGCTCGAGGGAAAGGTCGAAGTTGCCGCCGAGATAGAGGGCGAGACCGAGAAACGCCTCCTCAGCGGATTCAGGCTGGACTAGCTGAGCCGGCTGAGCGTGTGCTGGCGCATTTCCTTGCGCTTCTCCAGCCGCCCCTGAATCAACGAAAGAACGATCACCAGGATCGCGAAGAACGCAATCACACCGAAGCAGAAGAAGGTGACGGTCTTGTCAGTAACCCGCCCCGCCAACCCCTCGCCATTCTCCGCAAGCGCCACCGGCGCAGCCAGCAACAGCATGGTCAGCGCCACGCAGAGGGCGGCGACGATGCGGGAGCGGCGGGAGAACGTCGTCACGTCCGGGAATCTAGCGCAAGGGACGGGCATCCCCGGAGGAAACATTGGAGCCCTCCCCGGCAAGAACCTTTGAGGCCGTCTCTGTGCGGGTTTCCGCAGGGGATGCCCGTCCCTTGCGGTCGGGTTTCCACCGGGGAAATGCCCGTCCCTGTCCATAGGATGCTCCGCCATGGATTGGTGGGAAGCCATCCTCCTCGGCGCCGTCGAGGGGTTCACCGAGTTCCTGCCGATCTCCAGCACCGGCCACCTAACGATCCTCGAGCGCCTGCTCGGCTACTCGACCACCGACCCCGACATCACCGCCTTCACGGCGATCATTCAGGTGGGCGCGGTGGCCGCCACCTTGCTTTTCCTGCGCCACGACATCGTCAGGCTGTTGCGCGCCTGGTTGCGCGGACTGAAGAGCCCCACCGATCGCGCCGCCAACGACTACCGCTTCGCCTGGGCGGTGATCCTCGGATCGATCCCGATCGCGATCGTCGGCCTCGCCTTCAAGGAGGAGATCGAGACGACGCTGCGCAGCCTCTGGTTCGTGGGCGTGGCCTTGATCCTCTGGAGCGGCGTGATGTGGTTCGCCGACAGCAGGGCGACGCAACGGCGTCACGAATCCGACATCACTTGGCGGGACACGCTGATCATCGGCATCGTGCAGTGCCTGGCGCTGGTTCCCGGCGTCTCGCGATCCGGGGCGACGATGTCAGCCGGGCTGCTGCGCGAAATCGACCGTGTCGCGGTGACGCGGCTGTCGTTTTTCCTCGCGATCCCCGCGCTCACCGGCGCCGCGATCCTGCAGACGATCTCCGAGTTCGACAACATCGCCAGCGGAGTGGGGTGGGGGCCGACGATCCTCGCCACCCTGGTCAGCTTCGCCGTCGCGTTCGTCGCCGTCACCTGGCTGTTGCGCTACATCGCACGCCATAACTACTCGATCTTCATCATCTACCGGGTCGCGCTCGGCGCATTCGTCCTGGCGCTCGTAGCGAGCGGTGCAGTTGCGCCCACTTGAATCGGCGACCCCAGAAAGTGCAAGCGGCCCAGGGCAGGTGGGCCGCTTGCGAACGAGAGAGGAGTCTCGTGAGGACTCCATCTTGCCCGCGCCGCGATGGCTATGGGTGAACATTCCGATAAAGCCGACGGCCCTGTGAATCTGCGGTTCCCGCAAATTACGTCATTACACTTGTGAAAAACCTGTGAAAGCAGGGATTTCGCCCGGGGGTACGACGGCCGGTATGAATACAATCGCAACGCCTGTGAACCCGCAGCAGACCATCAGGCTGGCGGTCATCGACGATGACAGCGGTTTCGTCACCGTGCTGGCCAAGCGCACCGAAGCCGCCGGGTGGCAGCAGCGCACCCTTGCCGGAGCGATCCCACCAGACGAGCTGGTGGCGATGAAGCTGAACGCGCTGCTGGTCGACCCCGCTGTTCTCGGCGAAGACGGTTGGGCCTACCTGGAGCGGGTATGCGGGATGCTCCCCGACCTCGGCGTCGTCGTCTGCACCGGCCGCTCGACCGTGGCTCAGCGGGTGCGCGGTCTGCGACTCGGGGTCGACGACTGGATCACCAAGCCCTGCCACCCCGAAGAGGCGATCGCCCGCCTCGAAGCGGTCTCGCGCCGCCGCCGCCGCGCCCGCCCGCAGGCCGAAGCCGGCCCGCTCGTCGCCGGCGAGCTGGAAATCCGCTCCGATCGCTTCCAGGCCTTCGTCGGCGAAGTCAGCCTCGACCTGACCCGGCGCGAGTTCGAGCTCTTGCAGCTGCTCTCGGACGCGCAGGGCCAGGTGCTCGAGCGCGAGGCGATTTACCAGCGCGTCTGGGGCTACGCGATGGCCCATGGCGACCGCTCGGTCGACGTCTTCATCCGCAAGCTGCGCCAGAAGCTGGAGAAGCTCTCGCCTGGCTGGGGCTACATCCACACCCATTTCGGCGTCGGCTACCGCTTCGATCCCGAGCCCGCCGACGGGGCCGCCCTGGCGCCTCCCGCGCCAGCTCCGAGTGCGGCGCTCGAGCCGGTTCGCGGTGACCTCACCGCCGCGTAACTCGCCGTTTCTTTCTTTCACATCTTTTTCACATCCGCGATACAGGCGGGTAACAAGCTGTCCCGAGGCCGCTGAGAAGGTGGCGCTGAGGCCGGCCCGTCTGCCGGCAGCCCGGAGTGAAAAAAACGAGAAGGAGACAGAGTGACTAGCTCTAAGTGGCTCACGATTGTCGCCTGCGTGTCCGTCCTAGCGCTTGGGGTGGCGGCCTGCGGAGACAGCGACGACGAAGCGAGCGGTAGCGGAGGCGGCGATCTCTCGGGATCGATCCGTATCGACGGATCGAGCACCGTAGCGCCCCTCACCGAAGCGATTGCCGAGGAATTCCAGGCAGAGAACCCGGACGTGAAGGTGACCGTCGGAACTGCCGGCACCGGTGGCGGCTTCGAAAAATTCTGCGCTGGAGAAACCGACATCAGCGACGCCTCGCGCGCGATCGAGCCCGAAGAGGAAGAAGCCTGCAAGAAGGGCGGGGTTGGCTACGAGGACGTTCACGTCGCCACCGACGCTCTGACCGTGATGATCAACAACGAAAACCCGGTCAGCTGCCTCACCGTCGACCAGTTGAGCGCGGTCTGGGGTCCGGACTCGAAGCTCTCCAACTGGGACGAAATCCCGGGCCTGAATGAGGAATTCGACGAGGAGCTGGCGCTCTTCGGCCCAGGCACCGACTCCGGCACCTTCGACTACTTCACCGAGGAAATCAACGGCGAAGAGGGCGCGACCCGGAAGGACTACAACAACGTCGGCGAGAACGACAACGCCACCGTCACCGGAGTCGAGGGCGCTCCTGGCGGCATGGGCTATGCCGGCTTCTCCTACTACACGGAGAACGAAGGCAAGCTCAAAGCGCTGGAAGTCGACGACGGCAAGGGCTGCGTCGGCCCCTCGGTCGAAACGGCGCAGGACGGCTCCTATACGCCGCTCAGCCGGCCGCTCCTGATCTACCCGAGCGACGCCGCGCTGAAGAAGCCCGAGGTGAAGGCATTTGTCGACTACTACCTCGACAACGTCAACGACATCGCCGAAGCGGTCGGCTTCATCCCGCTGACCGAAGAGCAGCTCGAAGAGTCGAAGGCGGCAGCGGAAAAGGCCGGCGCCTAGCGCCATCCGCGGCTTGTGATCGGCAACGGCGGCAAGACGGCTCTGGAGCCGGCCGGGGGAGGCCCCGGCCGGCTCCAGGCGCCAAGCCGTCGTTACGGCGAGAGGGCGATCCAGGGGGTCCTTGCCCTCTGCGGCATCCTCTCGGTGCTGACCACGACCGCGATCGTCATCTCCCTGGTTGGACCGACCATCGGCTTCTTCGAAGTCGTCCCGATCGGAGATTTCCTCTTCGGCACCGACTGGACCCCCCAGTTCGAGCCGCCCAGCTTCGGCGTGCTGGCGATCGTCGCCGGCACCCTCAACGTCACCCTCTGGGCGATGCTGTTCGCGATCCCGATCGGCCTCGGGTCGGCGATCTACCTCAGCGAGTACGCGGCCCCGCGGGTGCGCAAGACGCTCAAGCCGACTCTTGAGGTCCTCGCGGGCATCCCGACCGTGGCGATCGGCTTCTTCGCCGTCACCTTCATCCTGCCGGAGATCATCCAGCCGCTTTGGCCCGGTGATCTCTTCGGCGGTGCGGTCGGCAAACCGTTCATGGCTCTCGCCGCGGGACTTGGCATTGGCTTGATGATCGTCCCGATCATCGCCTCGATCTCCGAGGACGCGATGTCAGCGGTTCCCCGAGGCCTGCGCGAAGGCGCCTACGCGATGGGCGCAACGAAGATGGAGGTGTCGACCAAAGTCGTCTTCCCGGCGGCGCTCTCCGGCATCGTCGCGTCGATCGTACTGGCCATCTCGCGCGCCGTCGGCGAGACGATGATCGTCGTCCTTGCCGCCGGCTCGACCCCGAACTTCACCCTCAACCCGGTCGAGGCGATCCAAGCCATGACCTCCTACATCGCCGTCACCGCGACCGGCGACATCCCGGCTGGGTCGATCAGCTACAAATCGGTCTTCGCGGTCGGCACGCTGCTCTTCCTGATCACCCTGGCGATGAACGTGATCAGCATCAGGTTGGTCCGCAGGTACCGCGAGGTCTACGAGTGATGGCCGAGCCGGGCGCAGCGGTCCGCCGCAACCGGTTGGCGGTCGCCGGCGCCCGGGCGACGACGCGGGCGATGCTGAGCAACCAGCCCCGCGGCGACGTCATTCGCAACGTGGTCTTCGCCGCGCTGCTCATGCTGGCGATCCTGATCGCCCTGGCGGGGCTGATTGCGCTGCTCGTCCAGGCCTTCGTCAAAGGGGCCCCGGCGCTGAGCCCCGACCTCCTCACCGAGGGGCCCTCGTCCATACGCCCTGAGAGCGCCGGCTTCCGTCCCGCAATCATCGGCTCGTTGGAGCTGATCGCCGGCGTGATCCTCTTCGTCGTGCCGATTGGGGTTGGTGCCGCGCTCTACCTCGAGGAGTACGCGGACAAGACTCGCTGGTGGAACCGCCTGATCGAGATCAACATCCAGAACCTCGCCGCCGTGCCCTCGATCATCTACGGCATCCTCGGGCTGGGCTTCATCGTGCGCGGGCCGATCGACCTCGGCTTCGTCCTCGCCGCCGGCTCGCTGACCCTCGCGCTGCTGGTGCTGCCGATGGTGATCATCGCCGCCCGCGAGGCGATCCGCGCGGTTCCCGACTCGATCCGCCAAGGGTCGCTGGCCCTTGGCGCCACCAAGTGGCAGACGATTCGTAGGCAGGTCCTGCCCGCCTCGATTCCCGGAATCACCACGGGGATCATCCTCGCGGTCTCGCGAGCGCTCGGGGAGGCGGCGCCGCTGCTGCTGGTCGGAGCCGCTGCCTTCGTCACCTTCGATCCGGAGCCCCTCAGCGGTGGCTACTCGGCGCTGCCGGTGCAGATCTACAACTACGCCACGCGACCGCAGGAGGAGTTCCAGGCGTTGGCCGCGGCGGGGATCATCGTGATGCTGGTTGTGCTGCTGGCGATGAACTCGGTCGCGGTCTGGCTACGAAATCGTTACGAGCAGAGATGGTAGGTGGACTATTGTGAGCGAGCGGATGGCCCAGGACGAGAGTAGAGCCGAAACGGGGCGCCAGGCGCGGGAGGCGGCGGCGGATCGAGCCGGGATCGCGGTGCGCCCCCAGGAGTTCCAGCACAGCGCATCGGGGAAGCGGGAGAAGGTTTTCGAGCTGAAGGGCGCCGGCGTCCTTTACAACGGCGTGACCGCGGTAAGGGACATCTCGATGGACATCCATCGCAACGACGTGACGGCCCTGATTGGCCCTTCAGGTTGCGGCAAGAGCACCCTGCTTCGCTGCTTCAACCGGATGAACGATCTGATCCCTGGTGCTGAAGTCCAAGGCGAGTTGCTCTACCACGGCGAGGACCTCTACGGCCCGACGGTCGACCCGGTCCAGGTTCGCAAGCTGATCGGGATGGTCTTTCAGAAACCGAACCCCTTCCCGAAGTCGATCTACGACAACGTCGCCTTCGGTCCCCGGATCCTCGGAGAAAAGGACGATCTCGACCAAACGGTCGAGGAGGCCCTCCGTGGGGCGGCACTGTGGGAGGAGGTCAAGGACCGCCTCGACGACAACGCCTTCGGCCTCTCCGGTGGCCAGCAGCAGCGTCTCTGTATCGCTCGCTGCATTGCGGTCAACCCCGACACGATCCTGATGGACGAGCCCTGTTCGGCGCTCGACCCGATCTCGACCGGCAAGATCGAGGACCTGATGATCGAGCTGAAGAAGGAGTTCTCGATCGTGATCGTCACCCACAACATGCAGCAGGCGGCGCGGGTCTCCGACCGGACCGCCTTCCTGATGGTGGAGCTCGACGCCGACGAGGACAACCGCTGGGGCCGGTTGGTCGAGTACGACGAGACCGAGAAGATCTTCACCAATCCGGCCGACAAACGCACCGAGGATTACGTCTCCGGCAAAGTCGGGTGAGGGCGCCGATGGTCGAGCAAACCCGCGTCCACTACCAGGAAGAGCTCGAAGGGCTGGAGGCGAGCGCGCTCGGCGGGTTGGACCTGGTCAGCGCCGCCGTCGGTCGCACCCTGGAAGCGGTCGAGCAGCAGGACGTCGAGCTGGCGCAGCTAGTGATCGCCGACGACGACCGTATCGACGGCCGCTACCTCGAGGTGCACCAGGCGCTGATCACGCTGCTGGCTACGCAGTCGCCGGTGGCGACCGACCTGCGCCTGATTTCGGCGCTGCTGCACGTGTTGAAGAGCGTCGAGCGAATGGGCGACCAGTGCGTGAACATCTGCAAGCTGATTCCGTTGACCGGCAATGAACCGCCGGCCGACGAGGAGATGGTGAAGCTGATCATGACCATGGGTAAACAGACCCGCACGCTGATCAGCCAGTCGAAGCGGGCCTTCGGAGAGCGCAACGTCGAGATGGCGCGCGACCTGGTCCGCCAGGACGACGTCGTCGACAACCTCAACCGCGAGTGCTTCGGCCTGGCGCTGGAGATTGGTGACGACCCGGACCGTCGCGAGTGGGCGATGACGATGCTGCTGGCGGCGCGGGCGATCGAGCGGATCGGCGACAACGCGGTCGACATCGGCGAGCAGGTCGCCTTCGTCGTCACGGGATTGTTTCGCGAGTTTGAGGACGCCTCGCATCCGAACGCATAGCGGGAGGCACGGGGGTGTCCCCCTGCGGAAGCCCGCATAGGTGCGGCCTGACTGGTTCCTAGCGGGAAGTGCTCCAATGCTTCCTTCGGGGGACGCCCCCGTGCCCCGGCATCGGCTGCGGTTGAGATCCGATCTTCCTGGGAATATGCAAGGGATCCCGCGATGCTCTGCGCCGCAATAGATATTGGGTCGAATACGACGCGCTTGCTCGTGGCGGAGCCTGTGGATGGGCAGCTGAAGAAGGTGATGGAGCAGCGGGCCTATACGCGGATCAACAAGGCGATCCGCGATTCCGGTGAGATTCCGGCCGAGAAGGCTGCGGAAGTGGCCGCTGTGGTCGCGACCCAAGTGCGTCTCGCTCGCGAGCTCGGTGCGGAGACGATTCGCTCGGTTGCGACCGCGGCGATTCGCGAGGCCAGTAACGGCGAGGCCGTAGCGAGTGAGATCGGTGCTGGGTCCGGGGTGCCGATCGACGTCCTCAGCGAGGAGGAGGAGGGGCGGCTCTCGTTCATCGGCGCGACGAAAACCCTCGGTCATCCGGTCCAGGGTCGGGTCGGCGTCGTCGACGTCGGCGGCGGGTCGACCGAGGTCATCCTCGGCACCGTGCCGGGTGGGGTGCAGGAGGTCCGCTCTTGGCGGGTCGGCTCAGGGGTGCTGGCCGACGAGCTGATCGTCTCCGACCCACCCTCGGCGGCGGAGATCCGCAAGGTGCGCGACCGGATCGACGACATCTTCGCTGGGGTAGAGGTCGAGCAGCCCGCGCAGGCAGTAGCCGTCGGCGGCAGCGCGACCTCACTGCGCCGCCTGGTCGGCGCGGTGCTCGAGTACGAGACGCTGGAGCGGGGGATCCGCGTCCTCTGCGGGGATCCCGCCGCCGAGGTGGCGCGACGCTTCGAGCTTGATCCCGAACGGGTGCGGATCCTCGCCACCGGCGTGCTGCTGCTCGAGAAGCTCTCTGAGCTACTCGGCCAGCCGCTGCAGATAGGAAAGGGGGGGTTGCGCGAGGGGGTCATCCTCGACCTGCTCAACGGCAAGGCCAACGGCTCTTCTCCTGCCCGCCTGGCCGCCTGATCGGGCTTTCCCCAAATTGCGACAACTTCACGTGTGGGTGTACTAGCCTCGCGGCGTGGCGCGAGCGCGCGAAGTGCCTGGATTCGATTGCGAGGAGCCGTTTGCGCGTGCCGCGGCGCGCGTCGTCGAGGTCCGCGCTGCGGAGGTGTTCGAGCACTCCGATGGCGTGCTCGACACGGAGGACGTCGAGCGGGTGCACGACATGCGCGTCGCGACGCGCCGCCTGCGTGCGGCGCTAGAGGTCTTCGCGCCGTGCTTCCCGGCCAAGCGCCATCGTAGGGCGCTGAAGCGCGTCAAGGCGCTTGCCGATGCGCTCGGCGAGCGCCGCGACCGCGACGTCGCGATCGAGTTCCTCGAGGGGTTTGTGGGCGAGGCTCCCGAGGTCGATAGGCCTGCGGTTGACGCTTTGATCAAGCGCTTGCGTGAGGAGCAACGAAAGGCCAACGATGCCCTTGTGCCCTACGTCAGGCCCAAGCGCCTGGAGAAGTTGCATCGCCGCCTGCGCAAGCTGGTGAAGGCGGCGAAGCGGTGAAGGCGCGCCAGGTCGAAGGGCTCGACCCGGAGGCGCCCCTGCGTCCCAACGCGGCGCGGATCGTGCGCGCCAGGTTGGACGAGCTGCGCTCGTTTGCCCCGGCTGCGCTCGAGCCAGCGGCGTCGACGGCGCAGCACGACATGCGAATCGCCGCCAAGCGGCTGCGCTACCTCCTCGAGATCACCGGGCCCTGCTTTGGCCCGGAGGCGAAGGCGGCCCGCGACGCCGCCAAGCGGCTGCAGGGCGTGCTCGGCGACATCCACGACTGCGATGAGATGCTGCCCCGGATCTGGGGGATCGAGTCGCTCCGCGATCTGCTGCGGACCCGCCGCGAGCTGCTCTTCGGCCAGTTCCGCGAACTCTGGCAGGAGGAGTCCGAGAAAGGCACCTGGGCCACGCTGGAGCGTGCCCTTCACTAGATGTTCACGTGGTTTTCCCCGCAGGTTCACAGCTTTTCCCTGCTCAGGCGCGAATCTAGGGGTGACCTAATGGATAGATAGAGAGGAAGGCACCGATGACCTCCCGAGTTGATCTTCACTGCCATTCGACCGCCTCGCAGCTCTCGCGGCTAGGGATCCAGCGCTCGCTTGGTCTGCCGGAGTGCGCGACCCCGCCCGAGGAGGTCTACGAGCTGGCGAAGCGCCGTGGGATGGCCTTCGTCACGATCACCGACCACGACACGATCGACGGTTGCCTGGAGCTGGCCGACCGTCCCGACTGCTTCGTCTCCGAGGAGCTGACCGCCCGCTTCGCCGGCGAGCCCCAGGCGGTTCACGTCCTTTGCTACGGGATCACTCCCGGGGACCACGAGTGGCTGCAGGCACACGCCGGCGACGTAGAGGCCTGCGCCGCATACCTTCACGAGAAGGAGATCGCCTGCGCGCTCGCTCACCCCTTCTACTACGTCGACGCGCCGTTGACCCGTCGCCACCGGCGCCGCCTCGCCGAGCTCTTCCCGATCTGGGAGGTGCGCAACGGCTCGCGCGCAGCGGAGCTGAACATGCCGGCGGTGATCTATGTCGAAACCCACGGCAGCACAGGGATCGGTGGCTCCGACGACCACGCCGGCGTGGACATTGGCCGCACCTTCACCGAGGTGCCGGCCTGCTCCACGCCGGAAGAGCTTCTTTCCCGCCTCCGCCGCGGCGAAGCCGCCGCCGGGGGCGAACAGGGTAGCGCCGCCAAGTGGGCCCACGCGGCGATCGCGCTGGCGACCCGCGCCCTGGTGATGGACGTGCCGTGCCGTCTCTCCGAGGCTGATATGGACCCCGGAG
>JBAREU010000405.1:0-7968 GCA_049796515.1 Solirubrobacterales bacterium | reverse complement strand
GCCCTCGGCCGTGGCCGCCTGTCGCTGTGCTTCCTCCACCCGGCGCTCGGCGGCCTCCGCCTGGGCCTCGATCTCAGCCAGTCTGCTCTGGGCGGCGGCGATCGCCTGGTCCTTGGCGTCGCGCTCGCGCTCCAGTTCCTCGGCGTGCTGTCGTCGCAGGCCCTCCAGCTCCTCGGCTGCCCCCTGCCGCTCCTTCTCCAGGTCGGCTTCCAGCGCTCTGATCTCCGCGGCGACTCGCTCTTCGGCCGCCGCTGCGGCCTGCTCGGCCTCCGCCAGCCGTCGCTCGGCCGCCTCGACCTTCGCGCCGAGATCCTCGCTGCCCGGGTCGCGTGCTTCCTCGCTCATCGCCAGCTCAATCTATTACTTGCCGTCTACGTGGCCCGGTCAAGCACGTCGTCGTAGGCCGCGATCGTTCTTTCAGCCATCCGCCCAGCCGATAGCGCGGCGGCCCGTGCGACTCCCTCGACCCGCGGATCCGCAGCCGCCAGGTGAGGCTGCAGGGCATCGCTCCATACAGCGACGTCGAAGGGGGCGCAGAGGGCTCCCGCGATCCCCGCGAGGGCGAACGGCGCAATGCCGACCGGCGTGGAGAGGACCGGGACGTCGCAGGCGAGCGCCTCGATGCAGGTCAGACCGAAGCCCTCGTAGTCGGAGGTGACCAGTACCGCGTTGGCTGCATTGACCCAGAGCGGCATTTGCTCGGGATCGATCGAGCCTCCGGTGAGCAGCTCCACGCCGCTCGCAGCTGCAACCTCGGCGGCGCGGTCCACCCGCTTCTTGGCGCGGTCGGGGTTGGCGGGGAAGAGCAGGTAACGCCCGTCGGGGTCGAGCCCGAGCTCCTCTCGCACCCGCGCACGGTTCAGGGGGCGAAAGCGGCTCAGGTCCGGGCCGCAGGGCAGGACTGCGGAGCTCGGCACTGGGGGGAGGCCAGGTCGGCCGTCCTCGGGCCCGAAGAGCGAACGCGAGACCGCCGCGACCAGGTCGGCACGCCAGGCGAGGCGCCGCGAGAGAGCCCCGACGACGGGATGGCGGACGTCGGTGCCGTGGTAGGTGACCACCAGCGGCCGGGCGCCGGCGAGCAGCGCGGACCAGGCCGTTAGGCCGTAGTGGACGTGGACGAGATCGAAGGACTCGTGGCGCAGCAGGCGACGCAGGCGCAGGGCAGCTGGGAGGTAGTGGCTGGGGCCGGGCGGGAAGGAGAACACCTCGACCTCGACCCCGAGCCGGCGGATCTCCTCTACCTGGTCGCGCACCCACTGACCCCGCTGTGGCGCCGCGGCGTCGGGGACGAAGTTGGTGACGACCAGCACCCGCATCGGCCGCTGAGCGTACCCGCCGAAGGGGCGAGCGGCCGTTTGTCTCTGAGATTTGACATTTCCGCCGCAGAGTTGGCCCACTTAGGTCTAGATCCGTGACTCGAGGCCCTCCAGCATCGGAGCAAACCCAGAGTTGAAGGAGGCTTCGATGATCTATGCGCTGATGGGATACGCACAGGCCGCGCTCGAATGGCGGCTGCGGGCGATCTGGGCCCTGGTCGGGCGCGAGCGGGGGCAGGGCACTGTCGAGTACGTCGGCTTGATCCTGCTCGTCTCGTTGCTGATGGTCGGGATGGTCGCCGCGATGAAAGGTTTTAACGGCAAACAGGGAACCGAGCTCGCCGGGGTGATCGTCGACAAGATCAAGGAGGCGGTCGACAAGGTGGCGTTCAAATGAGGCTTGAGGAAGGGCGGCTCGCGATGCGGGCCGCCCCGCTCGTCACGCCGCCGATGAACGGGTCCCGGATGCTTGGTTCGGCTATGGCGACCGATGCGAGGCATATGCTGTATTCCAGCATGAAGCATCGGACCCAGCTATATCTCGACGAGGGCCAGTACCGCTGGCTCCAGCAACGTGCCGGCAAGGCCGGCAGCATCGCCGCGGTGGTGCGCGACCTGATCGACGCCGAGCGCGCCCGCCACGCCGATCCCGCTGCCGATCCGCTGCTTCGCTTCCTCGTCGACGAGTCGCCCGGTCGGGGTCGCGAGGGCACGAGCGTGTCGACGCTGGACCGCGACCTCTACGGCTCATGAGGTCGGTCTTCGTCGACACCAGCGCCTTCGTCGCGCTGCGCAACGAATCCGAGGCCGAGCACCAGCGGGCGCGGGCGGCGCTGTCGAGCCTGCTCGACGAGGGTGTGACGCTCTTCACCTCGAACTACGTCTTCGCCGAGACTTACACGGCATTGCTGGTCAGGGTCGGGCGCGAGGAGGCGATCGAGTGGGGGCGCCGCTTCCGCGCCAGCGAGGCGATCGAGCTGGTCAGGGTCGAGCCGGACGTCGAGGACGAGGCCTGGGCGCTCCTTGAGAGCCACGACGACAAGCGCTGGAGCTATGTCGACGCGACCTCCTTTACCCTGATCGAGCGTCACGGTGGCGGCGAGGCGTTCGCGCTGGACATTCATTTTGCGCAACGCGGCCTGCGGGTCATGCCGGCCGACTGAGTGCTGCTTGTCCTTGATTTTCGTTTACTGAGAATTGAGGTTGCACGCCGGTGGGTGTGATCTAGTCTTGGCCTTTATATAAACGACTGATTTTCACAATTGCGCCGGGTGACCGGGAGGCGCTATGGGGGACGCGGAAGAAGCTTGCGCACGTGTATGCGCGCGCTTGAAGGCTCACCGGCTTGAGGTAGAGCAGGCGATCGTCGTTCGTGTGACGGACGCGCTTGATGACTCGGATGGAGCGGACGGTTATGTACTCCGCCTGCCCGCTGCCGTTTCCGCCGGCGTGGATCATGGTCTTGCCGGCATCGAGCACGGGGAGGATCGCGCGGGTCCCGTTCCGGCCGACCTTCTCTCCGTTGCGCAACAGCTGGCGCTGCGAGGCACCGCGCTTGAGGTTGTGCTGCGCAGCTACTTTGCCGGCTATGCCGCGTTCTGCGATTTCATCCTCCAGGCGGCCGACGGGGGTGTCGCGCCAGGGAACGTGGGGGTTCGCCGCGTACTGCATGGCCAGGCGGTTCTGTTCGAGCGAGTTCTCGTGGCGGCGGCTGCGGAGTACGCGCAGGAGCGACGCAGCCAGTGGCGCCCACCCGGCGCACGCCAACTCGAATGCGTGCGGGGGCTGCTGGCCGGTGAGCCTGTCAATACCGCTGATCTGGCATATGACGTCGACGAGTGGCACATCGGCGCAATCGTCCACGGCGAGGACGGCGCGCAGGTTCTTCGCCAGCTCGCCAGTGCGCTCGATCGCCGACTTCTGCTGGTGCGACCGGAGCATGGGACTGTTTGGGGATGGCTTGGGGGCCGTCGTCGAGCACCGGTTGGCAACGCCCTTCAACGGATTGCGCCGGTTGTGGGCAGCGACGTCACCATTGCCCTCGGCGAGCCGGCGCCAGGCGTTGCGGGTTGGCGCCTGACCCATGAGCAGGCGGATGCGGCCCTCCGGGTCGGGCGTCCAGGTCACGGGGGAGTCATCCGCTACTCGGATGTCGGCCTACTCGCGTCGATTTCCCAGGATCGCCTCCTGGCCGACTCCCTGCGTCAGCAATTCCTCTCGCCCCTGATCGAAACCCGCGACGGAGGAACCAGCCTGCGAAAAACACTTCGGGCGTACTTCACCGCCGGTCGCAACGTCTCATCCGCCGCATCCGCGCTGGGCGTCAGCCGGCAGACGGTCGGCAATCGCCTGCGAACGATTGAGGAGAAGCTCAACCGAACACTGGAGAGCTGTGCACCGGAGATGGAGCTGGCTCTGCGGCTGGACGAGCTCAGCGATCGAGTGAGTGCGGGATCCCCGGAGCCCTGACGCTGAGGACGTACCGACGGGCGGCTCTTGTCATTTTGCTACTGGGCTTTGCCACTTTGCCGTGGCGAGTTCAGGGCACCCCCTGCGAGTGTGGGACCGCACCGGGTTGCGGTCGGCTCAGGACGGCGGCGATCCGCACTGGAAATGATGACCGGAGGCGAAGGGTCTCCGTATACCAGAGGAGGAACGGATGTCGAATCTTGCTGATTGGCGCGAATGGGGAGCGCTGGAACGCGCCGGCCTAGTGATCTGCTCACTGCTGGCCGGCGTGCTCCTATTGGGCATGTTTTCCGCGAGGGCGCACGCAGCGGAACCGATAGGGATCTACGTCGGTGGCGAAGCGTCTGAAGAAGAAGCGAAACAACCCAAGTTCAAAGCCGAAAGCTATCCGGTGGCCCTGACGGGAACGGGAGAAACCAACCACGTGTTTACGACCAAACTGGGAAGCTGGAAATGTGCAGTGGCGGAATTCGCGGGAAAACAACCCGCTGCAACCGCGGCCCAGTGGCTCTGGATGTCCTACTTTCAGTGCATACCACCGTTCGGTACCGCGTCCATCTTTACGAACGGCTGCGAATACATACTCCATGTCGCCAACTCGGGTCCGCCCTACACCGGCCAGCTCCAGCTTGCCTGCCCGGCGGGAAAAGCGTACGAACTCATCTTCACCTCCGGCGGCACGAGCTGCACGATCGCCTTCTCGCCGCAGACCAGCAGCGGTGGCGTCAGTTACGCAAACAAAGGTGCAGGCAGCAACCGGGCGATCACCGTCACTTTCAATGTGACTGGGCTGAAATACGTGTTGAAAGGTCCCCCACTCATCTGCAAAGCGGGCTCATATGAAGATGGCACCTACACCGGCACGATGACGCTGCACGGAGCAACCGAATAACACGATACGAACGAGGTCGGCGGCGAGGCAAGTCCTCGCTGCCGGCCCCTTTTCAGGTTCGGTCATGCGGGGCTCGCCGGGGCGCAGCCGATGTCCGGCCGTGAAAGACTCGCGCCATGCCAGCTTCGCGCAGCTATGACAGGGCCCCGGCCGATATCCGGCCGGTCGACATCGATCCCGGCTTCGTCGAGACCGCCGATGGATCGGCGCTGATCTCGATCGGCAAGACGCGGGTGATCTGCACCGCGTCGGTCACCGAGTCGGTGCCCAAGTGGATGGGCGGGCGGGGCAAAGGCTGGGTCACGGCCGAGTACTCAATGCTGCCCGCCTCGACTGGCGACCGCAAGGCGCGCGACGTCTCGCGCGGCAAGCAGGACGGCCGCGGGGTCGAGATCCAGCGGCTGATCGGGCGCTCGCTGCGGGTCGTGGTCGACTTCAGGGCGCTGGGCGAACGCAGCGTTTATGTCGATTGCGACGTGCTCCAGGCCGACGGCGGCACGCGCTGCGCGGCGATCACCGGCGGCTACGTGGCGCTGCGCTTGGCCCTGCAGAAGCTGATCGACGCGAAGAAGATCGAGACGATGCCGCTGACGGGGTCGGTGGCGGCGGTCAGCGTCGGCATGGTCGACGGGCGGGCGCTCTGCGACCTCGATTACAGCGAGGACTCGCGCGCCGAGGTCGACGCCAACGTGGTGATGACCGGCGACGGCGGCCTGGTCGAGGTGCAGGCGACGGCCGAGCGGACGCCGCTTTCTCGCGCTTCTCTCGACGAGCTCCTGGGGCTCGCCGAGATGGGCATCTCGAGACTGCGCCAGGTGCAGGAGCGGGTAGCCGGGTAGCCGGACTTGATCTTCGCCACGGGCAATAAGCACAAGCTGCGCGAGATGCGCGAACTGCTGCCCGGGGTCGAGTTGGAGGGCCTGCCGGAGGGAGTCGAGCTGCCGCCCGAGGACGGCGAGAGCTTCGCCGCGATAGCGCTCGACAAGGCACGCGCCGCGCATGAGGTGACCGGCGAGGCGACGATCGCCGACGACTCGGGAATCGGCGCCGTGGCGCTCGGCGGCCGCCCGGGCATCCACTCGGCGCGCTACGGCGGCGAGTGTGCGAGCGACGAGGAGAACCTCGAAAAGTTGCTGCGCGAGGTCGCCGCGGCCGGCGGCGAGCGGGGCGCCTACTACGTCTGCGCTCTGGCGCTGGTCGAGGCCGACGGCTCAGAGCACGTCTTCGAGGCCCGCTGCGACGGCCACCTGATCGAGGCACCCAGAGGCGAGGGCGGGTTCGGTTACGACCCGGCCTTCGTCCCCGACGCGACCGGTCCCGAGGACACCCGCACCTACTCGCAGATCAGTCAGGCCGAGAAGAACGAGATCAGCCATCGCGGCCGCGCGGCGAGGCTGCTCGCCCGGCACCTGAGCGCCGGTGAGGCGGCGCCGCGCGGCCGATGATCCGCACCAAAAGCGGTGCAGCGGGGCTCTCGATCGCCTCCAACTCGGTACTGATCGCGATCAAGCTCGCCGCGGGAGCGATCACCGGCTCGATCGCGATCATCACCGAGGCGGTCCACTCGCTGATCGACCTAGTCGCCTCGGTCATCGCCTTCGTCTCGGTGCGCAAAGCCGACGAGCCGGCTGACGCCGACCATCCCTACGGCCACGAGAAGGTCGAGAGCCTGGCGGCGGCGATCGAGGGGATGCTGATCCTGATCGGGGCCGGGATCATCGTCTACGAGGCGACCCACCGATTGGTGGTGGGCGCCAAGGTTGAGAGCCTCGGCGTCGGCATCGCGGTGATGGGCTTCTCCGTCCTCGCCAACCTGGTCGTCTCCACCGTCCTCTACCGCCAGGCAAGGGAGCACGACTCGCCGGCGCTGGAGGGGGACGCCGCCCACCTGCGCACTGATGCGCTCACCTCGGCCGGTGTACTCATCGGGCTGGCGATCGTCGAGATCACCGGCATCGTCGCCTTCGACTCGATCACGGCTTTGGTGGTCGCCGCGGCGATCGTCACCGCTGGCCTGCGGATCATCCGCCGCTCCTCCGGAGTGCTGGTCGACGAGGTGCTTCCCGACGAGGAGATGGACAGGATCGAGGCGGCGATCGCCGCCGCCCGCACCCCGGAGGTCGCCGGGTACCACAAGCTGCGCGCCCGCCGCGCCGGCAGCCGCCGCTACATCGACCTCCACGTCCAGTACCGCTCGGGCACCAGCCTCGAGCGCGCCCACGAGCTCGCCCACCGGATGCGCGATGAGATCGAGGCCGACATCCACCACGCCGAGGTCCTGATCCACGTCGAGCCGGAGACGTCGTTCCACGATCCGGCGAGCGACGACGGGCCGTTCCGGGCTGGCTAGAGGCGACTAGGGGTTCGGCAGAAGGTTGACCGCGGCGGCGAGACCGACCGCGACGACGGTGATCGTGTAGCCGGTGTAGCCGCTGATCGCGAAAAGGATCGCGGCGATCGCGCAAACGGCGACGACGGTGATCCAGGAAGCTCGGGCCAGGGACACGGGCCGGTATTTTCACCGAGATGCCAGACGCGGAAGCGAGCGAGGTCGTTTCGGGTGATGCCGCCGAGGGCGCGCTCGCCTACCTGACCGAGATGTCGCTCGATCTGCGCGGGGCTGCAATCCTCGGCGCCGACGGCACTGTGCTTGCCGCCAGCGACGACCGGGACCGCTGGCGGGAGGACGTCGCGACTCTTTTCGAGGTTGCCGACCGGGTCGGAGGCGAGCCGGTCGAGCAGGTGCACGTGGGCACCGAGCAGGGCGAGGTCTTCGCCCTGCGCCACGCGGGGCTGACGGCGGTGGCGGTGACCGAGCGCTTCGCCCTTGCCTCGCTCACCTTCTTCGACCTGCGCGCGCTGTTGCGCGACCTAGCCGCCGGCGGCAACGGGCGAGCGGGGGAGACGAGGTTGGATGCCGCCTAAGCCTCACCGCGTGTTGCTCGACCGCGTCTCTGGCTATGCCGACGAGGCCGCCGCTTACATGCGTCGCCGCCGTGCCCTGCGCAAGCCCTTTGCCCGCCTCTACTACTCGGGCGGGCGAGCCGAGGACCACGCGACCGACTCGGCGGTGGGGGGCGAGCTCTTTGTCGCCGCCGGCAGGTTGATCGAGGTGGCCGGGAAGCGGCCCCGGCAGTGAGCCGCCCGGAGGGGCTGCTCGACCCGGCGGTGGCCGAGCGCGTCCTCGCCCGCGCGCTCGCCCGCGGTGGCGACTTCGCCGAGGTCTTCGCCGAACGGCGGGCCGGCCTGACCATGGCGATCGACGAGTCGCGGATCGAGTCCGTCCAGGCC
>JBAREU010000404.1:0-1815 GCA_049796515.1 Solirubrobacterales bacterium | reverse complement strand
AAAGACGCCCGGGCAGCCCCGCGCCCCCCGCCCTCCGGTACCTGTCGAGCGGCGCCGCCTGGTCGCCTTGACCGGTGGCGCGCTGGCGATCGTCGCGGTGGTGCTGCTGGCGATCACGCTGCTCGGTGGCGGGTCCGACTCCGACTCCGGTTCCAGCTCTAGCGCCGCGTCCCCAAACGGGCTCGAAGCCGAAAATGCCGCTGCGGCCGAAAGCGACAAAGTCACCCAGGCGGTGCTCCAGGCTGCGGATGGCAGCGACGCGAGCGGCCGTGCCGTGTTCGGCCGGGTCGGCAAAGAAGAAATCGTCCTGCAGGTGACCGGCGAGAACCTCGCGCCGACCGAGAGCGGCGAGTCCTATACGGTCTGGCTCTACCGCACGCCGAAACTCTCGCTCCGCGTCGGCAGCGTCGCCGTCGGCGACGAGGGTCGCCTCGGCGCCCGTTTCGCCATTCCAGCCGAACTGCTCGCCTACGTCGCCGGCGGCGCCTTCAACCAGATTTATGTCTCGCGCACCTCGGATGCCGCCTACCAGCAGGAGGTCGCGCAAGCGAAACAGAACAACTCCCTGCCCCGCTATATCGGCGAAACGGTGCTGACTGGCGAGATAACCGGACCTGTGGCGGAAGCCGAGGCCGAAAGCCGCTAGCTCGCCGGGATCAGCTTGCCGGGGTTCATGATCCCCGTGGGATCGAGGCGCTCCTTTACCGCCCGCAGCACCTCGATCCCCGTCTCCCCTACCTCCGCCTCCATGTAGGGGGCGTGGTCGCGGCCGACGGCGTGGTGGTGGGTGATCGTGCCGCCGGTGGCGACGATCGCCTCTGAAGCGGCGCGCTTGACCGCCTTCCACTGCTCGATCTCCTCACCACGCTTGGCGCGTGAGATGAAGGTGAAGTAGAGCGAGGCGCCGTCGGCGTAGGCGTGCGAGAGGTGGCAGAAGGCCAGGCCCGGCGTGCTCTGGGCGGCAAGCGACTCGCGGATGGCACTGCCGACGGCAGTGTGGAGCTCTTCCAGCCGCGACCAGGAATGGGAGGTCTCCAGCGTCTCCACCATCGCCCCCATCCCCATCAGCGTGTCGCGCAGGTAGGGCCCCTGGAAGCGGCCGTGCTCCCAGGATCGCCCCGCGCCCTGGCCCAGATAGGCGGCGCCGCCGCGGCGCAGGGCTCGGACCGTGAGGGCGCGTCTGCGGGCGACCGACTCCTCGTCCCCCTCGAGGCCGACGACCATCAGGCAGCCGCCACGCCTGCGGCGCAACCCGAGGTAACCGCCGAAGAGCGTCCCGGCAAACCCGCGTGGTCCAGACAGCGCCAGCGAGATCTCGGTCTCCTCCTCGTCGGAGATGCGGATCACGTCGGGCAGGCCGGGACCCTGGGCAAGAGCGCGCACGATCTCGGCGCCGGCCTCGAAGCTCTCGGCGATCCAGGCCTCGTAGCGACGCTGGGCCGGCTCTGGACGGACCCTCACGGTCACCTCGGGGATGACGCCGAAGGTCCCCTCCGAGCCGACGACGAGCTCGCGCAGCGACGGACCGGCAGCGGTGTGCGGCGTCTCCAGGGTGCGCAGCTCCCCGGCAGGAGCGATCAGCCGCACGGCGCTGACCAGGGCATCGAAGCGGCCGTAGCCGCTCGACGCTTGGCCGGCGGAGCGGGTCGCAGCGAAACCGCCGATCGTCGCGTACTCGAAGGACTGCGGAAAGTGACCGAGGACGACGCCCTCGGCCTGGAGAGCGGCTTCCGCCTCGGGGCCGCGCAGGCCGGCGCCGAGGCGCGCCGTCAAGGAGCGCCGGTCGAGCTCGACGCCACGCAGTCGCACCAGGTC
>JBAREU010000403.1:0-1573 GCA_049796515.1 Solirubrobacterales bacterium | reverse complement strand
ACGCCGATCATGGTCGAGGGGCACCTCATCGCCGACGCCATCGCCGCGATCGCGAGCATCGATCCCGTGATGGGAGGCGTGGACCGCTGATGCCCCTGTTCGAGGACGCCACGCTCGCCGAGGCGCGGACGATCATCGCGCGTTACCCGGCCGGCCGCGAGCGCTCGGCGGTCATGCCGCTGCTCTACCTCGCGCAGTCGATCGAGGGACGGGTGACGCGGCAGGGGTTGCAGGAGGTCGCGGCGCTGCTCGGGCTGACCACGGCCGAGGTCGAGGCCGTGGCGAGCTTCTACACGATGCTGCGCCGCAAGCCGACCGGCACGCACGTGGTGTCGGTGTGCACGAACCTGTCGTGCGCGCTCCGCGGCTCGGCCCAGGTGTACGAGGCGGCGCACCAGGCGGCCGGCATCCCGCACGGCGAGGAGCTCTCCGAGGACGGCGTCATCACGCTGCACGAAGAGGAGTGCCTCGGCGCGTGCGAGAAGGCGCCGGTGGTCTCGATCGACTTCGCGTACCACGACGACGTCACGCCGGAGCGGATGCGTGAGCTGATCGGGATGCTCCAGGCGGGTGACGTTCCCGCTCCGTCGCGCGGCGAGGCGATGCGCGACTTCCGGGCGGCGTCCCGGCTCTTGGCCGGCCTGGACCCGCAGGAGGTGGACGCGTGAGCCCGGAGTTCGAGCGCGTCATCACCGCGAACTGGGGCGACGACAGCGTGCGATCGCTCGTCGGGTACGAGGCGAAGGGCGGCTTCGTCGGGCTGCGCCTGGCCCTGCAGATGGCCCCCGACGACGTGATCCAGGTGGTGAAGGACTCCGGGCTGCGCGGACGTGGCGGCGCCGGCTTCCCGACGGGCATGAAGTGGTCGTTCGTGCCGCAGGATACGGGCAAGCCCACGTACGTCACGGTGAACTTCGACGAGTCGGAGCCGGGGACGTGCAACAACCGCGAGCTGATGGAGCGCGAGCCGCACCAGATGCTCGAGGGCGCGATGATCGCGGCGTACGCGATCCGCTGCCACACCGTGTTCGTGTACTGCCGCGGAGAGTTCCTGTGGCCGGGCACGGTCGTGCAACGCGCGATCGCCGAGCTCTACGCCGCCGGGTACGCCGGGAAGGGCATCCTCGGTTCCGACTACGACCTGGACATCGTTCTGCACCGCGGCGCCGGCGCGTACATCTGCGGCGAGGAGACCGCGCTGCTCTCCTCGCTCGAAGGCTTCCGCGGCCAGCCACGGCTGCGCCCGCCGTTCCCGGCCGTGGAGGGGCTGTACGAGTCGCCGACGGTGATCAACAACGTCGAGACGCTCTGCAACGTGCCGCACATCGTCAAGCGCGGTGCCGACTGGTTCAAGAGCCAGGGGACCGAGAAGGCGCCCGGCACGAAGATGTTCACGATCTCCGGGAAGGTCGAGCGGCCCGGCAACTACGAGCTGCCGCTCGGGACGCCGCTGCGGACGCTGCTCGAGGACCACGCCGGCGGCGTGCTCGGCGGGCGGCGGCTCAAGGCGTGGACGCCCGGTGGTTCCTCGACCCCGATGCTGACCGAGGAGCACCTCGACGTCGGGCTGGAC
>JBAREU010000402.1:0-3725 GCA_049796515.1 Solirubrobacterales bacterium | reverse complement strand
GTCCTGCCGCGGGCGATCGGCAGCGAAACCACGCCAGTCGGCGACCGCGACACGCTCAGCGTGCTTTCGGCCAACGTCTACCGCGGCGAGGCCGATCCCGCCGCCTTGATCGCCCTGGTCGATCGGTACGACCCCGACCTGCTCAGCGTCCAGGAGCTGACCCCCTCGTTCGCCAGGGAGCTGCGCGGCGCCGGCATTGACCGCCGGCTCCCACACGCGGTGCTCATGGCGAAGCCCAAAGGCCACGGCGCTGGCCTCTACGCACGCCATCCGCTGACCCCGCTCCCGCATCAGACGCCGTTCCTCTTCCGCATGCCCCGCGCGGCGATCGCCCTCCCGGGCGGCAGGCGCCTGCGCGTCGTCGCCGTGCATCCCCAGCCGCCCGACATGAGCTTCGACCGCTGGCGGGAAGGGCTGAGGAGCCTCCCGGTTCCCGGCATCGGCGCTCCCTGGCTCCTGGTCGGGGACTTCAACGCGACCTTCGACCAGGCCGAGTTCCGCGACCTCGTCGACAGCGGCTACCGCGACGCCGGCGACGCGACCGGCATGGGCCTCGAGCCGACCTGGCCGGGCCCCGACCAGTCCCCCACCGGCCTGATCACGATCGACCACGTACTGGCGGATCGGCGCCTGGGGATCGCGGACTACGGAGTCGAGGATCTGTCGGGCAGCGATCACCGGGCGATCCACGCTCAGTTGGTGTTGCCCTAGCTGCTTAGCGGACGGATGCTTTGGTGTAACTCCTAGGAGCTACACTATGCAGGCCATGCCTTCCAGACACCCTCGAATCGCCGTTACCGCTGACCCGGAACTGGGGGAGGCGCTGGCGCGAGTTCGCGCCGCCACCGGCACCCGCGAGCCCGATGCGACGCTGCTGCGCCGCCTCGCCGTCGAGGGGGCGGAGGCTGAGCTGGAGGCGGGGCGCAACCGTCGAGTTGCCGCCGAGGCGCTGCTCGACGCGATGGATGGGGGGCAGTTCGACCTCGATCTGGAGGCGGTCGATCGATTGAACGCGCCGCCTGCAGCTTGATGTCCATCCGGCTCTGGGGCGGGACCGGACCGGTGTTGGCAGATACCTCCGCCTGGATGCGGGCTCGCCGCGATCTCCGTGCGCGCGATCTGTTGCTGGGTGCGGTCGAGCGCGGCGAGGTCTGTTGGTGCTGGCCGGTGCGCTACGAGCTGATGGTCGATGCACGAGGGCCCGAGGGGATCGCCGCCGTCGAGCGCACGCTGGAGGGCCTGCGCGAGATTCCCCTGGATCGCAGCGTGCAGCGCGGGGCCCTGGCCACGATGCGCGAGCTGGCAGCCGCTGGTTCCCACGGCGCCCATCGCTTCCCGCTCACCGATCTGGCGGTCGTTGCAGCTGCCCAGGACGCGGGCATTGGCATCCTGCACTTCGACCAACACCTCGAGCACCTCGGCGACCATCTCGGCGTCGAGTCGCACTGGATCTCAGACCCTTCATGACCTTCAACCGATCAGCGAGGCGTCTCCATCGTCTCCAGGCCTCGGTCGAGCTCGGCCGGAGACGTCGCCCCGCGGGGGACGGGGACGGCGCGGAAGGTGGAAGTGGGGAGGTGCAGACGGAAGGCGATCCGCCTGTCTGGGTCGAACGCGGTGACGATGGGATTGTCCCCCCAGCTGACGAGCCAGCCGCCGTCGGCCAGCTCTCTGGCCGAGCCGCAGCAGTGGCTGGTCTTCACCGCGGGATCGTTGAGCTGGCCTAGATAGGCGGCCTTGCCGCCCGCCAGATCGAGGCGGTAGAAGACCACCCGCGGCCGTCGCGGCCGATCCTTGCCGTTGTCGTAGACGCTGAGGCTTCCGTCCTCGTTGATGCGCGCGTCGTGCTGACCGCCGAGCAGCTTGTGGGCCGGATCGCCGATCACCTGCAGCGAGTCCGCCGTCTTGCTGCCTCCCAGCTTCCAGAGAATCTCACCGGTCGAGCGCTGGATCCCGTACACGGCGTCGGTGTGGCGGGTCGAGATCACCACTTCGTCCTCACCGCGTGGCTCGACCGAGTTGATGTGAACCGGATCGAAGGTGGGGAGGTCGCGCAGGCCGGGCTTGGCGTTGCTCAGCACGTTGCGCCACCAGCGGCCGGTCTCATCCAGGTCGATGTGATCGCGTGAGCGCCAGCGCCAGAGCACCCGCCCGCGCGGGTCGACTTCCTCGATCTCGGCGGAGACCACCGCCGCTTGGGCGGGACCGCCGAAGCGGCGAAGGTTGGCCTTCCCGGGGACGTAGGAGTCGATCAGGAAGTTGCCGCCGTCCAGCTCGCGCAGCTCGTGCCCATCGATGATCGAGTCCCGGGTCCTGATCAACCGCCGCAGCTCGCCCGTGGGCGAGCGGATCTCGTGGGCCATGCGCGGGTCCAGCCCGTACCCGTCGCCGAACGATCGTGCCCAGGCGACGTTGCCATCGCTCAAGACCTGCGCCCAGAGGGCACGCGTCTCGGGGCTGTACCACCAGCGCGGAACTCCCTCGGTGTCGAAGACGATCACCCAAGGGCGCTCGTCGCGGGAAGCCCTGAAGCTGACGACGAAGAGTCCCGGCGGCACCGGTCGGACAGGCTCGAATCGCCACCCGGGAAAGTCGGCGGGAAGACAGCGCACCCGGTAGGTGCTGCGCCGACCGTCGTCGCTGATCGTGATCGGGAAGTCCTCACCGGGGCGCACTCCGGGGTCTATCCGCGTGGCCCCGCTGCCCACCGGCCTCGTTTCGACCTCGACCGTCGCGCTGCCGCTGGCCTCGATCCGTATGGGCGCCGCACCTCGCCCGCAGCGCGAGACATAGCGAGTCTCGGCCGGGTCGAAGTCGGGAAAGACGCCCTCGATCGCGACCGAGGAGTCCCCGACCGGCTGTTCCTTCCCGGCGATCCCAAAGCCCGCAGCGGCAATAGCGATGGCGAGAAGGCCCGCGACCGCCAGGCCCAGGAGGGAAATGCGCTTCACACCGCTGCTCACGCTTGGCAGCTACCCGGCGTTGGAGCATCGAATGCGAGCCGAGCGGCGATCGCTGAACTCAGGCTGGCCCGGCGGCGAGCGCCGGAGTGGCCGGCGTCGACTGCGGCTCGCCCCGGCCGGGCAGGAGCAGGGCGGAGAGACACACCATCGCGAACGCGGTCGCCTGCAGGGCGATGCCGAGCGGGTTGGTAGAGAGCGGGTCGCCGAAGACGAGCAGTCCGGCGGCGATCTGGGTCGCGTTCGCGACGAGGCCCATCAGGCCGATCGACTCGATCGCCCCGCCGCGCTGCAGCGCGGCGACCGCCGTGTACTGGGCGAGCCCTCCGCAGAGGACGATCATCGCGACCCAGGGCACGATGACGGCGATCGAGGCGCCGCCCGCTCCGGTCAGTCCCTTGATCGCGATCCCGGCGAGCGCGAAGAGGATGCCCGCACGGATGGCAAGAAGGACGCCGTGGCGGGCGACGAGGCGCTCGGAGCGATGGCTCAGCGCCAGACCCGCCGCGACCAGCGCCAGCCCGCCCTCGAAACCAAGGATGGACGAGGCGGCGAAGTCGGAGTGGCTGCCGCCGAAGTGCGGCACGGTGACTATGAGCAGGGCGAGGCCGGCGCCACCGAGGAGCAGCGCCAGCCACTGCCGCGGCTCGATTTGGTTGCCGAAGAGCCGCTGCGACATCACGGCGAGGGTGACCGCGCCACCGGCGAGCACCGCCTGCACGATCGAGATCGGTGCCATCGAGAGGGCGGCGACGTGGGCGAGCC
>JBAREU010000401.1:0-4352 GCA_049796515.1 Solirubrobacterales bacterium | reverse complement strand
CCGCATCGGCCTCCCCCGTCCGGTCGAGCTGAGACGGCGCGAACCGGACGGCACCGCCACGGTCGGCGCGGTGCTCTCCGGTGGCGCGCCGGACGGCCGGCTCGGCAAGGCGGTCGAGCGCCTGTTGGGCGAGATCGGTGCCCCAAGGCCGGAGAAGTCCGACAGCCCGGTTGGAGCGCTGGTCTTCGACGCGAGTGGGATCGCCGACTCGACCGAGCTGGTCGAGCTGCAGCGCTTCTTCCAGCCCAATGTGAAGCGGGTTGAGCGCTCGGGCCGCGTCGTCGTTCTCGGCACGCCCCCAGCCGGGCTACCGCCCCGCCCGGCGACGGCGCAGCGAGCGCTGGAGGGCTTCACCCGCTCGCTCGGCAAGGAGATCGGTCGCGGCACCGCCGTGCAGCTCGTCTACGTCGCCACGGGCGCCGAGGATCAGCTCGACTCGACCCTACGCTTCTTCCTCTCCCCCCGCTCCGCCTACGTCTCCGGCCAGGTGGTGCGTATCGGCCCGCCGGTCGCCGACGCCCCGACGCCGGAATGGAATCAGCCCCTCGACGGCATGCGGGCGCTGGTCACCGGCGCCTCGCGGGGGATCGGCGAGGCGATAGCCACCGTCCTGCACCGCGACGGCGCCGAGCTGGTCCTGCTCGACGTGCCAGCTTTGGTCGGCGACCTGAAGGCCGTTGCCGAGCGACTCGAAGCGGAGACAATCGAGCTCGACATCACCGGCGAGGATGCGCCGGCGACGATCGCCGAGCGTCTCTCCGACGGCGTCGACGTCGTCGTCCACAACGCCGGCGTCACCCGCGACCGCACGATCGCCAAGATGCCCGAGGAGCGCTGGTCCTCGTTGATGGAGATCAACCTCTCCAGCGAGGAGCGGATCGACGACGAACTCCTGCACCGCGACCTGCTGCGCCGCAACGGCCGCATCGTCTGCGTCTCCTCGATGAGCGGCATCGCCGGCAACTCCGGCCAGACCAACTACGCGACCTCGAAGGCGGGCGTGATCGGCATGGTCGAAGCGCTGGCGCCGAAGCTGGCGAAGCGCGGCGTGACGATCAATGCCGTCGCCCCCGGCTTCATCGAGACGCAGATGACCGACGCGATGCCGATCGCGATCCGCGAAGCCGGCCGCCGCATGAACAGCATGTCGCAGGGCGGCCTGCCGGTCGACGTCGCCGAGACGATCGCCTGGTTCGCCAGCCCCGCCTCGACCGGCGTCAACGGCAACGTCGTCCGCGTCTGCGGCCAGAGCCTGCTGGGAGCCTGATGGCCACGCGGACGCTCAACAGCTCACCCAGCGTCCTGCCGCTGTACGCGCGTGCGGCGGCACCGCTGATCCCCGGCGCTTCGCTGTTGCCCTTCATTCCCGGCCGCGGCGGGGAGATCCCCGAGACTGAGCTGGTCTTGCCCGGCGTCAGACCGGACGCCGAGACCGTCGCGGCGTACGCCCGGGTCTGCGGCTTCTCGCTGCGCAACCACCTCCCCCCGACCTACCCGCAGGTGCTCGCCTTCCCGCTGCACATGGCGGTCATGGCCGACGGCCGCTTCCCCTTTGGCGCGGTCGGCCTGGTCCACATCGGCAACCGGATCGTCCAGCACCGGCCGCTCGGCCTCGACGAGGAGCTGAAGCTGACCGTACGCCCGACCCCGCTGGAGCCGCACAAGCGCGGCAAGACGTTCGGCCTCGTCACCGAGGCCTGGACCGGCCGCCGGAAGGCCTGGGAGTCGGTCACCACGATCCTCCACCGCGGCAAAGGCGTCGAACAGCCCGCCGATGGGCCTCAAAGCGGACAAATAGGACGCTTTGAGGCCCGTCGGCCCGAGGAAACCGAGCTCGCTGTGAACGCCGAGTGGCGGCTCGGCGGCGACCTCGGGCGACGCTACGCCGCCGTCTCCGGCGACCGCAACCCGATCCACATGCACTCCTTGACGGCGAAGCCGCTTGGCTTCCCGAGCGCGATCGCGCACGGCATGTGGACCAAGGCACGCTGCCTGGCGGCGCTGGAGGGCCGGCTTCCCGATGCCTTCGCCATCGAGGTCGCCTTCCGCAAGCCGATTCTGCTGCCGGCCAAGGTCGAGTTCCTCAGCGACCTCGACGGCGAGGAGATCGAGTTCTCCGTCCGCGACGCGAAGCGACACACGCCTCACCTCGATGGCACGGTGAGACCGGTCGAGGCCAAGAACGCACCCAACGAGACCAGCACGAGGAGATCCAGGTGAACGGCAACGACAAGGGAGTGGCCGAGCGCAGCATGGGCATCGGCCTGAGGGCGCTCAACTGGCTCGCCGGTTCGGACCTGCTCGATCGGATCCGAGTCCGCAAGCAGGTCGAGCGGGCGCTCTTTCAGGGAACGAAGAGCGGCTTCCGCTCGGCGACGGCCGCCGGACGTACCTTCAAGGCCGCGCAGAAGCTGACCCGACCGGCGCGCCAGGTGACCGGCAAGCCGCGCAGCCTCTTCGACATCACCCCCGACGACGAGCAGCAGATGTTCCAGGAGGCGGTGCGCGACTTCGCCGCGGCACAGGTCCGGCCGGCCGCGCAGGAGGGCGACGCCGAGCGCAAGACGCCCGCCGAGCTGCTGGTGCAGGCAAACGAGCTCGGGATCAACATGCTCGGCGTTCCCGAGGAGCTCGGTGGCGTGATGCACGAGCAGGCGGCGACGACCAGCGTCCTGGTCGGCGAGGCACTCGCCCACGGCGACATGGGGATCGCCTACGCGGCGCTCGCCCCCGGCGCGGTCGCCACCGCGATCGGCCACTGGGGCACGGCCGAGCAGGAGGCGACCTACTTGCCCGCCTTCAGCGGTGAGGACGTCCCCGCCGCGGCACTGGCGATGCTAGAGCCGCGGCCGCTCTTCGACCCGCTGAAGCTGGAGACGACGGCGCGCCGCGACGGCGAGGATTGGGTCCTCAGCGGTGCCAAGTCGCTTGTCGCCCGTTCCGCCGAGTGCGAGCTCTTCCTCGTCGCCGCCGAGGCCGAGGGCCTCGGCCCGGCACTGTTCGTGATCGAGTCCGGTGCCAAGGGCCTCTCCGTTCAGGACGAGCCGGCGATGGGCCTGCGCGCCGCCGCCACCGGTCGCCTGCTGCTCGAGGACGTCCGCCTGCCCGCTGGCGCTCTGCTTGGCGAGGGCGACCACGACTCCTACGTCGAGTGCGTGCAGCGGGCGCGGATCGCCTGGTGCGCGCTGGCCGTCGGCGCCGCACAGGCCGTGCTCGACTACGTCATCCCCTACGTCAACGAACGCACCGCCTTCGGCGAGCCGATCTCCAACCGCCAAGCGGTCGCCTTCGGCGTCTCCGAGATCGGTATCGAGAGCGGCGGCATGCGCCTCGCCACCTACCGCGCGGCGAGCCGCGCCGACCAGGGCCAGGAGTTCGGCCGGGAGGCGGCGCTGGCGCGCAAGCTCTGCGCTGCCAAAGGGATGCAGATCGGCTCAGAAGGAGTGCAACTACTCGGCGGTCACGGCTTCGTCAAGGAGCACCCGGTCGAGCGCTGGTACCGCGACCTCCGTGCAGCGGGCGTGATGGAGGGCGCCCTGCTCGTTTAGCGCCACGCTAGAGCGAAAGACCCCAGATCACGAACAGGATCAAAGGAACAGGATCATGATCAACCTCGAGATACCGAAGAAGTTCAAGCCCCTGGCCAGCCAGGCCAACCAGGTCGCGACCGAGGTCTTCCGGCCGATCTCGCGCAAGTACGACGACGCCGAGCACTCCTACCCGAAGGAGCTCGACATGCTCGCCTCCTTGATCGACGGGATGAACGAGGGCTCCGACATCGGCGGTGCCGGCGCCGCCGGCGTGCGCCGCGACCCGAGCGACAACGGCGACGACGCCAACCGCAACGGCTCCAACCTCTCCACCGTGCTCGGCATCGTCGAGCTCTGCTGGGGCGATGTCGGCCTGCTGCTCTCGATGCCGCGCCAGGGCCTCGGCAACTCGGCGATCGCCTCGGTGGCGACCGAGGAGCAGCTCGAGCGCTACGGCGGCAAGTGGGCGGCGATGGCGATCACCGAGCCGGAGGCGGGCTCGGACTCGGCAGCGATCCGCACGACGGCGAAGCTCGACGGCGACGAGTACGTGCTCAACGGCGAGAAGATCTTCGTCACCTCGGGCGACCGCGCCGACCTGATCGTCGTCTGGGCCTCGCTCGACCCCGCCAAAGGCAGGGCGGCGATCAAGTCGTTCATCGTCGAGCGCGACAACCCCGGCCTGAAGCTCGACCGGCTCGAGCACAAGCTCGGCATCCGCGCCTCGGACACCGCCAACTTCACCCTGCAGGACTGCCGCGTGCCGAAGGAGGCCCTGCTAGGCAGCCCCGAGATCGACACGAAGCAGGGCTTCGGCGGGGC
>JBAREU010000400.1:0-4712 GCA_049796515.1 Solirubrobacterales bacterium | reverse complement strand
GCTATCGCCCGCGTGAGGACCGGGTCGAACGGGTGCGACCCGCCAGCCGACGGCAGCGGTGGCGGTTCTTTGTTTGCCTTCCCCCAGAGCTTCTGCATCTCATCACCCGTATAGGGAACCGAGCCGCTGAGCATCTCGTAGAGGACGCAGCCAAGCGAGTAGATATCGGTGCGTGCGTCGACCCGGCCGGCGGCCATCTGCTCGGGGGCGACGTAGTCGAGCGTCCCGATCCACTGCCCCGTCCCAGTCAGCTGGGTTTGGGCCACGCCCAGGCCCCTGGTGAGTCCGAAATCGGTGAGGAAGGCGGTGCCGCTGCCCGGCGCTCCGGTGAGGAGGATGTTGGCGGGCTTCACATCGCGGTGGACGAAGCCGGCGGCATGAGCCGCGTCCAGCGCCGCACCCACTTCGGAGACGACCGCCGCTGCGGCGGCCGGCGGCAGCGAGCCGCGCTCAGCGAGTGTCTCGCGCAAATCGGTGCCCTCGATGTAGCGCATCGCAATAAAGAGGTTGCCGTCGGCGGAGCCCGCAGAGTAGATCGGGACGGCGTTCGGGTGCTCGATCGCGGCGGCGCTGCGGGCCTCCGCCTCGAACCGCCCCTGAAACTCGGGATCGTGGGCGAGGTCTGGAGCGATCACCTTCAACGCCACCAGCCTCCCGAGCCGCTCGTCCCGGACCAAGTAGACGACGCCCATCCCGCCCCTGCCGATTTGACGGATTACATGGAAGTCCCCAAGGCGCTCGCCGGGGCGGAGTGTTGTGACTGGATCCACGGTTCGGGTGCGGTCGCGACTACCGCCGATAGCACGGGGGCATGGTAACGGTGTATAAGGTCGCACCACACCAATGAAGTGGAGGCCGGATAGATGGATCTGAAGCTGCAGCGACTGAACAGCGGCGAGAAGATCGCCGCCGGTTCGGCTCTGGCGCTGTTCGTGTGCATGTTCTTTGGTTGGTTCAACTTCGGCTTCGACACCGCCAACGCCTGGGAAGCCCTCGACTACATCAGTCCGATCCTGGCGATCGCGATCGCCGCCACGGTGGGTATTGCCTTCATGAAGGCGAGCGAGAGGAGCCTCGGGGATATCCCCGACGGTTCGGTGATCTTCGTCCTCGGTTGCCTGGCCACCGTCCTGGTTCTCTTCCGGCTGATCGACCCCGTGTCGTTTCCGGGAGTTGAGGGCTACCAGGCCAGCGGCAGCGTCGAGGCAGGCCTGTTCCTCAGTCTGCTCGCGGCTGGCGGGATCGCGGTCGGCGGGTACCTGGCAACCGGAGGCACGGCGCTGGACCAGCTGAAAGCGCTCCTCCCCAGCGAAAGCGCGCCACCTCCGCTACCGCCGCAGGCCGCGCCACCACCGTCGCCTCCGCCCGCACCGCCCGCCTCCCCTACGGCGTCCGCGCCTGCCGCGCCCAGTTCTGTGGCCGCCGGGACCGCGTTCTGCGAAGAGTGTGGAACTGCCCTCGCACCGGGGGACCGCTTCTGCAGCGAGTGCGGCAAAAGGGCAGCCGATTAACCCGGACTGAGCGTGCCCAGCATCAGTACATCGGTGTCGAGCGGAAGCAGGGACAGCATTAGCTGACCTTCGACCGGCCGCACCAAGAGGTCGGCGCTGCCTGCGCAGAACTGGGTCAGCGCGTAGGTCAGGGTGGTGGCGGTCGTTTCGCTGAGCGTAAGTTCATCCTCGCAGCCGTCGGTCTCGAACTCGAGCATGCCGCTACGCCCGTCGGCGTCCATTTCGAGAGTGACGGGTAGCGATCGGTTGAGGCTTGGGCGTTCGACACTGCTGCGATCGAGAGCGCCGCTCCAACGACCGGCGCTCTCGGCAGGGTCGCCGATTTCCAGGGCCGGGGCCACATCTCTCGCGAACGCCGAGGGAACTCCGTTGCGCTCCAGCGCCTTCACCATCGTCGTCTCTTCCGAGCTCGTTGCAAGTGGCCCGCCGAGCAGCACATGGAAGCCGGGGTAGAACTCCTCGACGTCGTCAGAGGAAACAACGCTGACGTCAATCCCGGCCGCCGCGAGCCGTTCCCGCTCGGTGTCGGCGTGAGGGAGCGTCTTGAAGGACCCCGCCTGCACGTAGCGCCCAGCTTCGACCGAGCCCGTGGCAGGATCGGTCGTGGTCTCAGTCTCGGTAGCGGTGGTCTCGGTCGTGGTCGTTTCGACCGTGGTGGTCGTGCCGCCTCTGACCAACACCGTCGTGCTCGCCGAACCGCCCTCGCTTGCCAGCAGGATCGCCAGCGCAGCGCCGGCCCCGACGACGACGATCGCAGCGGCGACCCAGATCGCGACACGGTTTCGTCGCGGACGGTTCGGCGGTTCCGGCGGGCGCAACGCAGTCGCGGCCGGACTCGGGGCGGGAGCCTCATCCCTGGTCCCACAAGAGCGGCAAAAAGCAGCTCCGGGGGCGATCGCCTGCCCGCAGTTGGCGCAGCTCCTAGCGCCCCTGTTCGGGTCACCCTCGCGGTCCGGAGGGGTCATCGGGCGCCGGCGTACGGAACGGTCCGGGGCGCGAACGGGATGGTGATGAGGAAACCGGCCGCGGTCACCATCCCGCAGGCGATAACCAGCGGCACTCGCAGGTACATGTCACCTGCTTCGACGATGCCGATGTCGGCAAAGTACACGTACCCGAAGTAGAACGGGACCGGGTAGATGCTGAGGTTGAACGCCTCAGGGAAGGACCAGATGAGGGCGAGGATCAGGGTCGGGGCGCCAGCCGCCACCAACCAGATACCCCGGGTGGTCGCGCTGCCAGGCCGGCGGCGGAGGACGAGAGTGCCGATCGCGATCGCCGCCAATCCGGACGCCAGCGCAAGTATGTCGACGAAGCGGACCGGTTCGCCGTAGTTGAACGAGAGCTCGTGGTCGAGCGGCTGATAGACGGTGCCGTAGAGGACGACGAAACACAGAGCGGCGCCGCCAACGATCGCCATCACCGCCGCGACGATTCCCGTCGTGGACAGCGGCTGGACTGCCAGCGGGGTGAAAGCGACTGGGCCGGGCTGTGGCGGAGGCAGAGGCTGCGCCGGCTGTGGGGCCGCCGGTGGCGGCTGGAGGGCCTCCGTGATCGCCTGAGCAGTCCCGCAAGCGCGACAGAACTTCGCCGTCTCATTGAGGCTGGTGCCGCAGGTGCCGCAATAGACCGGAGCCATCAGCTGATCAGGCGTTCGCCTGCGTCTCGCCACAGGCTGAGCAGAAACGGGCCGTGGCGAGAATGCTGTTGCCACAGACACCGCAGAACACCTGCTGGGATTCGGCGCTGACGACAGCCGTCGGTGCCTCGGACTCGTCCCCCTGCACCTCGGTCTTGGGCCCCTCCACCGCGGGTGCCTCGAGTTGCGTTGCCGGCTGCTCGGTTGGCGTGGCGGGCTCCTTCCGGGCCTGCTCGGCGTAGTGGTCGGTCCAGCGCATCCCATCGTAGTAGCGGAGGCGCCCGCTTCCCGCCGGGTCGTCGTGCCACCCCGCGGCCGCCACGGCCGACTGTGCAGAGACGGCCGTCTGGTGGCCTGCCACTCCCTGCAACCTCGCGTTGTGGGAACTCGCGGCGACACCAGCCCAGATCGCACAGATCGGCAGCGTGATCAAGAGACCTAAGCCGAGAGTGAAGAGCGCAACCGGGATGCTGATCACGAACATGATCAGGGCCCCCGGCACGGTTGCGTAGAGCATTCCAAGCGGACCGAAGAACAGCGCCAGCAGCACGGCCCCGGCAACACTCTTCTGCGAACCCACCTGTATGACGGTGGTCTGCTGCACCGCTACGGGCGTGGGTGGCCCTGCACCTACATCGCTACCAAAACCACCCTGTGGTGGTCCCGCCGTGTTCATTCTTCGAACCTCCCGCTCGATGAGACCGCTCCGGCTCGCAGCACACTATCCATTTCACAGCGCGCACTCAACGTTCACCGATCGCTCGGCTGGGAGGGAAGGCGGCCAAACGGACCGCGTCCATGACCGCCTCCACGGCTTCCGGCGCGGCGGTGATGCCGGGGTCGTCGCGCGAGGGCTGAGCATCGGGGTGAAACATCACCGCAAGTGCCAGATGGTCGCCACCGCCAATCGGCACGACGGCGATCTGGGCGGCGAGGAAGTTCCCGTTGAGGCTGCCTCCCCAGCCAGCCTTGTAGGCGGGAATCAGGCCGGGAAAGGCGGCGCCGGCACCCCAATTAAGTGGAACGGTAAGTTCGCCGGGCTCGCTCTCGCGACTGGGCTGCTTCCGGGCTCGCATCAACTCGAGCACCTGAGAGGAGATCGCCGTTCCGTAGGTGCCCACGGCAAGTGAGTGGACGAGGCGGGCCGCATCGCCAACCCGCCAGTGCGAGGTGCCGAGCAGCAGCGCCGGGGCCAGCGGCTCGGGGATTTCGGCCTGTTCCTCGAGGTAGGGCACGCAAAGCGATTCGGGCGCCTCCACCTGTGAGCCGGGAACGATCCTCCCACCTGCCTGGGCAAGGACCTCGGCAAGGGCGCGACGGGTGGCGGCGATGCCTCCCGCGGCGCGTTGGAGCTCGAGCACGACGCGACGCTGGCGGCAGTTCTCCGAGCGGGTGAGGGCACCGGCGAGAGCGCTGGCGACCTCGGCGGATGGCATCTCTCCGGGGCGCTCGCCCCAACCGAGCAGCTGCAGCAGGGCGATCATCGTCGCCACCTTGCTGATGCTCCACATCCGCATGTAGCGCTCGGCGGCGGCGGGCTCCGAAGTGGCGACGATCGGCGC
>JBAREU010000399.1:0-9853 GCA_049796515.1 Solirubrobacterales bacterium | reverse complement strand
TCGGTCGGCGAGAGCCTCCAACCCCACAAGCAACTCCTCGCGGTCAGAGCCCAGCGCAACCGCCCGGTGCTCGAAGGCGCTACGAGTCGTGGCCAGCGAGTAGGCGACGTCGGCGAGGTCGAGCTCGGGGTTGGCCTCGATGTGAGCGGCGAGGCGCTCCGCCGCTTCGGCGAGAGCGGGCTCAGCTTTGGCGGAGAGGGCGAACGGGATCGGGGCAAGGGGTTGGGCTACCTCCCGCTCCACCGGCTCGACCCCGGGCGCCTGCTCCAGGATCACGTGGGCGTTGGTGCCGCTGATGCCGAAGGAGGAGATGCCGGCCCGGCGCGGTCTGCCATTGCCGTCCCACGGCGTCTGCTCGGTCAGCAGCTCGATCTCGCCCGAGCCCCACTCGACGTGAGAGGAAGGCTGGTCGACGTGCAGGGTCTTCGGCAACACGCCCGCCCGCATCGCCTGCGTCATCTTGATCACCCCGGCGACCCCTGCCGCCGCCTGGGTGTGGCCGATGTTCGACTTGATCGAGCCGAGCTTCAGCGGCTCCTCTCTGTCCTGGCCGTAGGTGGCGAGCAGGGCGCCGGCCTCGATCGGGTCGCCGAGGGTCGTGCCGGTGCCGTGGCCCTCGACCACGTCGACGTCCTTTGCCTCCAGACGGGCGTTGGCCAAGGCCTGGCGAATCACCCGCTCCTGCGAGGGACCATTGGGAGCGGTTAGTCCGTTTGATGCCCCGTCCTGGTTGACGGCGGAGCCCTTGATCGTGGCGAGGACCGGGTGGCCGTTGCGCCTCGCCTCGGAGAGGCGCTCCAACACGAGCACTCCCACCCCCTCCGCCCAGGCAACCCCGTCGGCCGCCTCGGCGAAGGACTTGCTGCGCCCGTCGGGGGCGAGGCCGCGCTGGCGGCTGAACTCGGTGAACACCGTCGGCGTGCCGAGGACGGTCACCCCTCCCGCCAGGGCGAGGGTGCACTCGCCCTCGCGCAGCGCCTGCGAGGCCAGGTGCATTGCAACCAGCGAGGAGGAGCAGGCGGTGTCGACCGTGATCGCCGGTCCCTCCAGGCCGAGGGAGTAGGCGACCCGACCCGAGACGATGCTCGAGCTCATCCCGGGAGCTGGGCCGTAGTCCTGGTACATCACCCCGGCGAAGACGCCGGTCTGGGTCTTCCTCAGCGAGGCGGGGTCGACTCCGGCGTCCTCCAGCGCCTCCCAACTGGATTCGAGCAGGAGGCGTTCCTGGGGGTTCATCGCCAGCGCCTCGCGGGGGCTGATCGCGAAGAACTCGGCATCGAACTCGGCGGCCGCGTTTAGGAAACCTCCCTCGCGGGTGTATGAGGTCCCCGGGTGATCGGGGTCGGGGTGGTAGAGGCGCTCGACGTCCCAGCCGCGGTCGGCTGGGAACTCGGAGATGCCGTCGCGGCCCTCGGCGACGAGTTGCCAGAGCTCCCCTGGCGAGGAGACCCCGCCGGGATAGCGACAGGCCATGCCGACGATCGCGATCGGCTCCTCGCTCGACCGTGCCCTGACCGCGACCTGCTTCGCGCCTCCGCTCGCGGTCGCCTCGGCGAGCAGGTGCTCCGCCAGCGCCGCAGTGCTCGGGTAGTCGAAGACGACCGTCGCGGCCAGGCGTACGCCGGCGATCGCGTCGAGGCGGTTGCGCAGCTCGATCGCGGCGAGCGAGTCGAAGCCGAGCTCCTGGAAGGCCCTGTCGGGCTCGATCTCCGCCGCGGAGGCGTGGCCGAGCACGGTGGCGACCTCGCCGCGGACGAGCTCGAGCACGATGCCCTCGTGCTCTGCCTCTGGCCGGGTGGAGAGCTTGGCGGCGAGCGAGCCGGTACTGGCGCTGCTCCTCCTGGCGACGCGCACGAGGCCGCTGAAGATCGACGGTAGGGCGCCGGCGGAGGCGATCGCCCGCAGCGCCGGAAGGTTGAGGGGGATCGCCAGCACCTGGGCGCGGCCGGCCTCAAGCGCCGCGTCGAAGAGGGCGAGACCACCCTCGTCGGTGAGCGCCTCGATCCCACCGCGCCGCATCCGCGCCAGGTCGGCCTCCTGCAGCTGGGAGACCATGCCCCCTCCGCGTTGCCAAGGCCCCCAGGCGATCGAGGCCGCGGCCAGGTCCTCCCTTCGGCGCCTCTGCGCCAGCGCGTCGAGGAAGACGTTGGCGGCGGCGTAGTTGCCCTGGCCAGGGCTGCCGAGGGCACCGGCCGAGGAGGAGAAGAGGACGAAGGCGGAGAGGTCCGCGTCCGCAGTCAGCTCGTGCAGGTTCCAGGCGGCATCGACCTTGGCGGCGAAGACCCGTTCGACCTGCTCGGCGCCTAGCGTCTCGACCGTGCCGTCGTCGATCGCCCCGGCGCAGTGGACGACCGCGCCCAGCGGGTGCTCGGCGGGAATCGAGATGAGGAGCTTCTCCAGCGCGTCCCGATCCGCCAAGTCGCAGGCGGCGATCCGCACCTCTGCGCCCAGCTCCTCGAGCTCAGCCTGAAGCTCCGCCGCACCTTCCGCCCCAGGACCGCTGCGGCTGACCAGGAGGAGGTGGCGGGCGCCGTGGCGCTCGGCCAGGTGATGTGCGACGAGGGCGCCGAGGGCGCCGGTCCCGCCGCTGACCAGGGTCGTGCGCTCGGGGTCGATCCGTGCGTCGGCCCCGCCGTCGTCCTCACCCGCCTTCATGCGTGCGAGACGCGGTACGAGGGCCTGCCCCTCGCGCAGGGCCAGCTGAGGCTCCTCGACCCCGATCGCCAGCGCGTCGGCGAGCGCGGCTTCGGATGCCTCGCTGCCGTCCGTGTCGATCAGGGCGAAGCGACCCGGGTGCTCGGCCTGGGCCGAGCGCACCAGGCCCCAGATCGCCGCCGCTGTGGCATCTTGTGACTCTGCGGCTTTCGTCGCCATCGCCCCGCGAGTGATCAGCGCCAGGCGCGAGTCGGCTTTCTCCTCGTCGGCGAGCCAGCGCTGGAGCGCCCCCAGAGCGTCCGCGGTCGCCATGCGGGCGGCCTCGGCTGCGGCGAGCCCTTCGTCTGACTCGCAGCGCAGTAGCTCGACCTCTGCCGGCGCGGCGTCTGGCGCAGCGAGGGGCAGCTCCCTCCACTCGATCTCCAACAGCTCCTTGCTGCTCGGGCCGGGCGCCTGCAACTGGGCGCCGGAGAGCGGGCGCAGCGCCAGCGCCCCCACCGTCGCCAGCGGAGTGCCGGCACCGTCGGCGAGGTCGATGCGCACCTCGTTCTCACCCGTCGGGGCGATCCTCGCCCGCAGGTCTCCAGCCCCCACCGCCCGTAGGGAAACCCCTCGCCAGGCGAAGGGCAGGCTCGCCTCCCGGGACCCCTCGGCGGCGGCGAGAGCGATGCCGTGCAGAGCCGAGTCGAGCAGCGCCGGGTGGAGGGCGAAGCGCTCCGCCTCGGAAGACGTCTCCTCGGGCGGAGATACCTCGACGCAGATGCGCTCGCCGTCCTTCCAGGCCGCGGTCAGGCCCTGGAAAGCGGGGCCGTACTGGAGTCCCACCCCGGCGAGGAGGTCGTAGAGATGGTCGACCGCGATCGGCTCGGCACCCTCGGGCGGCCAGGCATCGAGCGGCTCGGCGGTCGGCATGGCTGCCGGGGAAAGAGCGCCCTCGGCGTGACGGGTCCACCCGGACGGCCCAAGGAGCTCGCCGTCCCAGCTCCCGGCCCGGGAGTGGATCGATATCTCGCGGCGCCCGCTCTCCCTGGGAGCCGACACCGAGACCTGAACGGCAACCGACTCGCTCGCTGTCAGCACCAGAGGGGCCTCCAGGGCGAGCTCCTCGACAGTCTCCACGCCCACCCGCTGGGCCGCTTGCAGCGCCAGCTCCAGGAACGCGGTGCCCGGCAGGAGGACCGTGTCGCCGACGACGTGGTCCGCCAGCCAGGGGTGGGTCGAGAGGGAGATGCGGCCGGTGAGGACGAGGCCGCCGTCCGGGCCCTCCAGCGCCGCGGCAAGGAGCGGGTGATCGGCGGGGGTGAGGCCAATCGCGCTGGCGTCCATGGCTCCACCCACACCGGCGGCGATCCAGTACCGCTTGCACTGGAAGGGATAGGTCGGCAGCGGCACGCGCCTTGCGCCGGTTCCGGCGAAGAAGGTCTCCCACTCGACCTTCGCCCCGGCGGCGTGGGCGGCGGCGATCGCGGTCGAGACCGCTCCAGCCTCCTCGCGTCCCTCGCGCAGGGTGGGAACAAATGCGGCCTTGTCCTGCCCCTCCTCCCCAAGGCACTCGCGTGCCATCGAGCAGAGCACCGGGTCGGGACCGAGCTCCAGGTAGGCGCTCGCCCCTTGTTTTTGCAGGGTGGAGATCGCATCGGCAAAGCGCACCGGCTCACGCACGTGGCGCACCCAGTAGGCAGGGTCGGTTGCCTGCTCGGGAGCGAGCGGCTCACCGGTGACGTTGGAGACGATCGTGAGCTTGGGGTCACTGAAGTTGAGGGACTCGGCGACCTCGGCGAACTCCTCGAGCATCGGCTCCATCAGAGGGGAGTGGAAAGCGTGGGAGACGGCGAGCTGTTTGGTCCTGCGGCCCTGCTCCTCCCATTGGAGGCGAATCTCCTCGACGGCCTCCTCTATTCCCGAGATGACAGTTGAGGTGGGTCCGTTGACCGCAGCGATCGCCAGCTCCCCCTCCCTGCCCTCGATCGACTCAGCAACCTCTACCTCCGTCGCCTCAATCGCCGCCATCGCCCCGCCCTTTGGCAGCGCTCCCATCAGACGTCCCCTAGCGGCAACGAGCTTGGCCGCGTCTGGGAGGTCGAGCACTCCAGCCACATGAGCCGCAGCGATCTCACCGATCGAGTGACCAGCGAGGAGGTCTGGCTTCAGACCGCGCTTGGCGAGCGCCTCAAAGAGCGCCACCTCAATCGCAAAGAGAGCCGGCTGGGCATAGGTCGTGTCGTCGAGCAGCACCGCGGCCTTCTTGCCCTTGGCAAAGACAATCTCCCTGAGCGATTTCTCAAGGTGGAAATCGAGCTGCTCACAGACACGATCGAAGGCATCGCGGAAGACCGGATCGGCCTCGTACAGCTCCCGACCCATCCCAAGCCGCTGAGACCCCTGGCCAGTAAAGAGATAAGCGAGCCTGCCGTCCCGCGCCCGACCGACCGTCGGGAGTCCCCTCGCAGGAACTCCCGCGAACGCGGCCTGAGAGGGGACTCCCGACGGTCGCTCGGCGAGAGCCTCCAACCCCACAAGCAACTCCTCACGATCGGCCCCCAGGGCAACCGCCCTGTGCTCGAAGGAACTGCGGGTCGTGGCAAGCGAGTAGGCAAGGTCAGTCGGATCGAGGTCGGGGTTCTCCTCGATGTGAGCGGCCAGGCGCTCCGCCGCTTCGGCGAGAGCGGGCTCAGCTTTGGCCGAGAGAACGAGAGGGATCGGGCCCGCCAGGGGCTGGGCGGGCTCCGTCTCAGCCACCTCGCCTTCGGGTGCCTCCTCCAGGATCACGTGGGCGTTGGTGCCGCTGATGCCAAAGGAGGAGACGCCGGCGCGGCGGGGTCCGTCCTTCTCCCAGAGCGTCTGCTCGGTCAGCAGCTCGATCTCGCCCGAGTCCCAATCGACTTTGGAGGAAGGCCGGTCGAGATGCAACGTCCGCGGTAGGACGCCACGCCGCATCGCCTCGGTCATCTTGATCACCCCAGCCACGCCCGCGGCCGCGTGGGCATGACCGATGTTCGACTTGATCGAGCCGAGCTTCAGCGGCTCGTCCCTTTCCTGGCCGTAGGTGGCGAGCAAGGCCCCCGCCTCGATCGGGTCGCCGAGCGTCGTGCCCGTTCCATGGGCCTCGACCGCATCGACGTCCTGGGGCGCGAGGCCGGCGTTCGCCAGTGCCTGGCGGATCACCCGTTCCTGGGAGGGTCCGTTGGGGGCGGTGAGCCCGTTGGAGGCGCCGTCCTGGTTTACCGCCGACCCTTTGAGCAAGGCGAGGACGGAGTGGCCGTTACGGCGGGCGTCGGATAGGCGCTCGAGCACGAGCACCCCGACGCCCTCGGCCCAGCCGACGCCGTCGGCCGCCTCGGCAAAGGACTTGCAGCGCCCGTCGGCGGCGAGACCGCGCTGGGCACTGAAGGAGACGAAGGCCGCCGGAGTGGACAGCACCGTCACCCCGCCGGCCAGCGCCAGGGTGCACTCCCCCTGGCGCAGCGCCTGCGCCGCGAGATGCATCGACACCAGGGAGGAGGAGCAGGCGGTGTCGATGCTGATCGCCGGCCCCTCGAGGCCGAGGGTGTAGGCGACGCGGCCGGAGACGATGCTCGAGGTACCGCCGGCGATCGGCTCGTAGTCGTTGAAGGCGACACCGGCGAAAACCCCGGTCTGGGTCCTCTGCAGGCCAGCGGGATCGAGGCCCGCGTCCTCCAGCGCCTCCCAACAGGATTCGAGCAGCAGGCGTTCCTGCGGGTCCATCAGCAACGCCTCGCGGGGGCTGATCGCGAAGAACTCCGGATCGAACTCACCCGCCGCGGCGAGGAAGCCACCCTCGCGTGTGTAGCTGGTCCCCGGGTTGTCGGGATCGGGGTTGTAGAGACGCTCCAGGTCCCAACCGCGGTCGGCGGGGAACTCGGAGATGCCGTCGCGGCCCTCGGCGACGAGCTGCCAGAGCTCCCCGGGCGAGGAGACCCCGCCCGGGTAGCGGCAGGCCATGCCGACGATCGCGATCGGCTCCTCAGCGCCGGCGCGGAGGAGGGCGTTCTCGCGGCGCAACCGGTCGCGCTCTTTTAGCGTTTTGCGCAGTGCCTCGACGACCTCGGGGTTGGCTGCGCTCACGATGCACCCTCCCCCGGTTCGGTCGGCGTGCCCTCGGCGCTCTTCCGGATCAGCTCCTCGACCCCCATCGAGTCGATCGAATCGCCGTCGTCGGGCTCAGCTTCGGCTTCCGCCTCGGCGGCGGCATCTGTCAGTTGCAGCAACGGATCGATCAGACCGGCGCGGCGCAGGCGCGCAAGCGGGATCGACGCCAGCACCTCACGTATCTCGGCCTCCTTCGACTCGGCCGCCATCATGCCGCCGTCCTTCGCCAAGACCTCAGCCAGCAGGTGGCCGGCGAGGGCGGCCGAGCTCGGGTGGTCGAAGACCGCGGTGGGCGGCAGGCGCAAGCCGGTGAGAGCATCCAGGCGGTTGCGCAGTTCGACCGCAGCGAGCGAGTCGAAGCCGAGCTCCTGGAACGCCCTGGCGGGCTCGACGTCCCCCGGCGAGGCATGGCCGAGCATGGCGGCGACCTGGGCGCGAACCAGATCGAGCACGTGGCTCTCGTGCTCCGCCTCGGGCAGCTTGGCCAGCTCCGCGGCGAGCGATGCCGATGCGGCGGCTGACCGCCGGTGGGTGCGCACCAGGCCGCCGAAAATCGGCGGCAGGGCACCGGCCGCGGCAAGCGCCCTCAAGCCAGGCAGGTTGAGTGGAATCGCCAGCGCCTGCGCGCGGCCTGAATCGATCGCGGCGTCGAAGAGGTCGAGCCCCTGCTCGTCGGCAAGCGCCTCGAACCCGGCGCGCCGCATCCGCGCCAGGTCGGCCTCGCTGAGCTGGGAGATCATCCCGCCGCCGCGCTGCCATAGACCCCAATCGATCGAGGTGGCGGTGAGGCCCTCCGCCCTTCGCCTCTGCGCCAGCGCGTCGAGGAAGACGTTGGCGGCCGCGTAGTTGGCCTGACCGGCTCCGCCCAGGGTCCCCGCCGCGGAGGAGAAGAGGACGAAGGCCGAGAGGTCGACGTCCCTGGTCAGCTCGTGCAGGTTCCAGGCGCCATCCGCCTTTGGGACGAAGACCCGCTCGACCTGCTCGGCGCCAAGGGTCTCAACCGTGCCGTCGTCGATCGCCCCGGCGCAGTGGACCACCGCGCCAAGCGGATGCTCCGCCGGGATCGACGCAAGCAGCGCCTTCAACGCCGCCGGGTCGGCTGCATCGCAGGCCTCGATCCGCGCCTCCGCGCCAAGCCCTTCGATCTCCGCGGCCAGCTCCGCCGCACCCTCGGCCTCGCGGCCCCTCCTGCTGATCAGGAGCAGGCGACGGGCACCGTGACGCTCTGCCAGATGGCGGGCGACGAGCGAACCAAGGCCGCCGGTGGCGCCCGTGATCAGGATCGTGCGCTCGGGATCGATCGCGAGTGTGCCTTCCTCGGGCATCTCCATACCCGGCGCACGGACCAGGCGGGGCGCCAGCGCCGCGCCCTCGCGCAGGGCGAGCTGGGGCTCCTCTGCGCCAAGCGCAAGGGCGCCAGGCAGAGCCGCCTCGGAGGCGTCGCTCCCGTCCGTGTCTACCAGGGCAAAGCGGCCGGGATGCTCGGACTGGGCCGAGCGGACGAGGCCCCAGATCGCCGCGGCGGCGGGGTCGGCCGATTCATTGCCCGTCGACATCGCGCCGACGGTGATCAGCGCAAGGCGGGAGTTGGCTTTCGACTCGTCGGCAAGCCATCCCTGGATCGCCCCGAGGACGTCCCGGGTCGCCTTTCTCGCCGCCTCCGCCGTCGCGAGGTCCGCCTCAATCGGACAGCGCAGCAGCTCGACCTCGTCCGCTGCCATTTCCCGAGTGGGGAGCGCGATCTCGGTCCAATCGATCGCCAGGAGCCCCTGCCGCCGCTGCCCCGCGTCTCGGAGCCGGGAGGGATCGACCGGTGCGGAGACCATCCCCGCTACGGCGAGCACCGGCGCTCCGGCGGAGTCCGCGACCTGCATCGAGACCCCTCCATCCCCGTCGGGGGTGATCGTCGCCCGCAGACCCCGTGCCCCAACAGCCGCCAGCGAGATGCCGCGCCAGGAAGAAGGCAGGCTCGGACCCTCGCCCCTCTCCTCGATACCGGCCAGCCGGGTCGGGTGCAAGACCGCATCGAGCAGGGCGGGGTGAATGCCGAAGCGCTCGACGTCATGCGCGTGCTCTTCAGGCAGCCACACCTCGGCGTAGATCCGCTCGCCGTCCCTCCAGGCAGCGCTCAGGCCCTGGAAAGCGGGTCCGTAATCGAGCCCGTGCTCGGCGAGAAGGTCGTAGATGTACTCGACCTCGATCGGCTCGGCGCTCTCGGGCGGCCATGGGTCGGGGGGCTCGGGGGGCGGTACAGGCCGATCGGAGAGTGTTCCGCGTGCGTTCAGCACCCAAGCGGCGTCCTCGTCCTCGCGACGCGAGTGGATCGCGATCTCCCGCCGCCCGTTCTCCCCGGCGCCTGCGACCGAGACCTGGATGGCGACCGCACCGATCTCAGAGAGGGCGCGTGGCTCCAGCAGGACCAGCTCCTCGATCGTCTCGGCGCCAGCCTGCTCGGCGGCCCTGAGCGCCAGCTCGACGAAGGTGCTGCCGGACAGGAGGATCGTCTCGCCGACGACGTGATCCGCCAGCCAGGAATGGGTCGAGGCCGAGAAACGGCCGGTGAGCACAAGGCCCTCCCCGTCGCCGCCCGCCAACTCGACCGCGGCCCCGAGCAACGGGTGCTCGGCAGCCGCGAGACCCATCGCTCCGGCATCCGCCGTGCCGGCGCTTGGACCGATCCAGTAGTGCCTGCGCTGGAAGGGGTAGGTGGGTAGCGATACGCGCTTCGCCCCCGTGCCCTCGAAGAAGCGCTCCCAATCGACCTTCGCCCCGGCGGCGTGGGCGCCGGCGATCGCCGTCGAGACCGCGCCGGCCTCCTCGCGTCCCTCGCGCAGGGTGGGGACGAAGGCGGCGAGATCCGGCTCCTCGCCCAGGCACTCCCGCGCCATCGCACAGAGCACCGGATCGGGTCCCAGCTCCAGATATGTGCTCGTTCCCTGCTTCTGCAGGGTGGAGATCGCGTCGGCAAAGCGCACCGGCTCGCGCACATGGCGCACCCAGTAGGCGGGGTCTGTGGCCTGCTCCGTGGTGAGCGTCTCGCCGCTGACGTTGGAGACGATCGCGAGCTTCGGGTCGCTGAAGCTGAGGG
>JBAREU010000398.1:0-4517 GCA_049796515.1 Solirubrobacterales bacterium | reverse complement strand
CTCCAGGCCCAACACGAGCCGCGAGGCGGCGGCGAGGTTGGCGACCGCGTCCTCGATCGGCACCTCCGCCGGGATCGCCTCGCGGGCGCGCTCGGTCGAGACCTCCTCAGCGGGGATGACGACGATGCCCTCCAGGCCGCCCGGCGGATCGAAGCGAGCGGCCCTTGGCGCGCCCTCACCGTCCTGCCCACAGGCGACGAAGCCGCCGTAGATCGCCGCGGCGACGTTGTCGGGATGCCCCTCCAGCTCGGTGGCCCGCGCCAGCATCTCCTCCTTGGTGAGCGCCAGCTCGTAGAGATGATCGGCCGCATATAGGCCGGCGACGATCGCCGCCGCGCTCGAACCGAGACCGCGGGCGAGCGGTATCCCGCGCTTCAGGCGGAAAGCGATCCCGTCGGCCGGGTGCAGGCTCTCGAAGGCACGGACGATCAGGTTGTCGCGGCCGGTCGACACGTCAAGCGCGCCTGGGTCGAAAGAGAACTCCCCCACCTCCTCCACCTCCAGCTCGAGGAAGAGATCGAGCGCCGCCGCCAGCACGTCGTAGCCCGGCCCCAGGTTGGCCGAGGAGGCAGGGACGCGGACGAGACGGTGGCGGGCGGTCAATCGAACACCGCGCGCTCCACCGCGCTCAGGTCGTTCTCGCAGTTGATCACCGCCGGCGCTTTGGAGAGAGCGGTGTCGGGGTCCTTGAGGCCGTGGCCGGTGAGGACGCAGACGACTGACTCGGGCGGCGCGGCACCCTCGGCAACCGGCAGACCGTGGGCGAGCAGGCCGGCAACCGAGGCTGCCGAGGCCGGCTCGCAAAAGACACCCTCACTGGCCGCCAACCAGCGGTAAGCGTCGAGGATCTGCTCGTCGGAGACCGGCGCCACCCGGCCGCGCGAGGCGGTGAAGGCCGCCATCGCCTCCTCCCAGCGCGCCGGGTTGCCGATCCTGATCGCCGAGGCGACCGTCTCCGGCTCGGCCACCGGAGCGCCATGGACGAGGGGCGCAGCACCCTCGGCCTGGAAGCCGTAGACGATCGGGGCGGCGCCGAGCTCTTCGAAGCCGCGCCACCAGGCGGTCACGTTGCCGGCGTTGCCAACCGGGATCGCCAGCGCACCCGGCGCCTCGCCCAGCTCCTCGACCACCTCGAACGCCGCGGTCTTCTGGCCCTCGATCCGGTAGGGATTGACCGAGTTGACCAGCTCGATCGGGTGCTTGTCGGCCAGCTCGCGAACGATTTTCAGGGCCTCGTCGAAGTTCCCCTGCAGGGCGACCACACGCGCCCCGTGCATCAGCGCCTGCGCCAGCTTGCCGATCGCGATCTTCCCCTCGGGAACGATCACCGCACCCCGCAGCCCGGCACGCGCCGCGTAGGCCGCCGCGCTGGCCGCAGTGTTCCCGGTGGAGGCGCAGATCACCGCCTCGGCCCCCCGTCCCTTCGCCCTCGAGACGGCGACCGTCATCCCCCGGTCCTTGAACGAGCCGGTCGGGTTCGCCCCCTCGAACTTGAGGTAGGCCCGGGCTTCGATCCGCTCCGACAGCCGCGGGGCCTCGATCAGCGGGGTAGACCCCTCGTTGAGCGAGACGACCGGGTCCCCATCCTCCAACGACAAGCGGTCCCTGTATCTCTCGATCAGGGGGACCGGACTCAAACGAACTCCTCCTCGATCACCCGGATGAACCGCGGCGCCGAGCGCAGCTCCGACAGCCCACCGATCTCCTCGACCGCCGCTCCGAAGCGCGACTCAAGGCACTCGTGGATGACCATCACCAGCCGCGCATCGTCGCCGATGCCGCGCTGCACGACGCTCTTCACCGATATCTCGTTCTCGCCCAGCACCTGGGCGATTCGCGCCAGCACGCCGGGCTGGTCGGCAACCTCCAGGTGCAGGTAGAAGGACGAGGTGACGTCGCTGACCAGCGGCAGCTCCGCGCGCGCGTCGTTGACCGGGGCATCGCCGGAGAGGATCGAGACGACGTCGCCGAGCACGGCCGAGGCGGTCTCGATGCCGCCGGCGCCGGGCCCGGACATCGTCACCTCGGTGATCGCCGGCGCCTCGACCATGACCGCGTTGAACGGGCCGCTGACCGGGGCCAGCGGGTGACCGCCGTAGAGGAAGCAGGGAAAGACCCGGACGCTGATCCCACCGTCGCGCCGCTCGGCGACGCCGAGCAGCTTCAGCGAGAGCCCGAGCTCCTTGGCGTAAGCGAGGTCGTCGGGCTGGATTGCCTCGATGCCCTCGTAAGCGACCTGGTCGAGCGTCACCGGGGTGTGGAAGGCGAGACGGGCGAGGATCGCCATCTTCGCCGCAGCGTCGGCGCCGTTGACGTCGTCGGTCGGGTCGGCCTCGGCGTAGCCCAGCTCCTGCGCCCGCGCCAGAACCTGCTCGTAGGCCGCGCCCGTGGCCGCCATCTCGGTGAGGATGAAGTTGGTCGTGCCGTTGACGATGCCGAAGACCTTGTCGATCTCGGTGACGCCGAAGCTCTCCTGGATCGTGCGCACGATCGGGATCACGCCGGCGACGGCGGCCTCGAAGCGAAGTTGCACGCCGGCCTCGCGGGCGACCTCGAAGAGCTCCTCGCCATGCTGGGCGAGCAACTGCTTGTTGGCGGTGACAACCGGGCGCCCAGCGCGCAACGCCCCGAGCACGTATCCCCGGGCCGGGTCGGTGCCGCCGATCAGCTCGACGATCAGGTCCGAGCGCGCGAGAATCTCGTCGAAGTCACCTTCGGAGCGCGACAGCGTGCCCGTCAGCTCGGGCCGCCGCCCCGTCGCCGCCTCAATCGCCTCGGCGCGCTCGGCGAGCAGCCCGGCGAAGGCGCCGCCGACGGTGCCGTGCCCGAGCAGCCCGATGCGAACGGGCTCACTCATTCACGTCGCGCGCGGTCAGGTCCTCGTAGGACTCGCGTCGCACGACGACCCGCGCCTCGCCGTCGCGACAGAAGATCACCGGCGGACGGGTCACACCGTTGTAGTTGCTCGCCATCGCGTGGCCGTAGGCGCCCGTTGCCGGGGTGACGAGAACGTCGCCTACCGCCGGCGCGGCGAGCATGACGTCGCGCACGAGCACGTCACCCGACTCGCAGTGCATGCCGGCGATCGTCGCAGTCGTGTCGGGCGCGGCGCCCGCCCGGTCGGCGATCACCGCCTCGTAGCGAGATCCGTAGAGCATCGGCCGCATGTTGTCCGACATGCCACCGTCGACGGCGACGTAGGTGCGGACGCCGGGGATCTCCTTGACCGTGCCGACCCGGTAGGCGGTGACGCCGGCGTTGCCGACGAGTGAGCGGCCCGGCTCGATCAGGATCCGCACGCCCTCGCCGAAGACCTCGGCGACGCCGCGCGCCTTGACCTCAACGTAGGAGTCGATCGATGGAGGCTCGTCCTCGGCGGTGTAGGCGATGCCGAGACCGCCGCCGACGTTGACCAGGCGGCACCAATCGCCCGCCAGCTCGCCGATCGCGCGGATCGCCAGCCTGTAGGGCTCCAGCTCGAAGATCTGCGAGCCGATGTGGGCGTGCAATCCGACCAGGTTGAGCACGTCGGAGCCGAGGACCCGCTCGATCGCCCGCGCCGCCAGCCCGTCCTCGATGCCGAAGCCGAACTTCGAGTCGAGCTGCCCGGTGGTGATGTAGTCGTGGGTCGAGGGCTTGATCCCCGGCGTCACCCGGATCAGCACGTCCTGGGGTTCCTCGAGCAACCGCTCACAGCGCTCGATCTCGTCGAAGGAGTCGAGGATCAGGTGGCCGACGCCGGCCCGCGCCGCGAGCAGGATCTCCTCGTCGCTCTTGTTGTTGCCGTGCATGTGGATGCGGGCTGGGTCGAAGCCGGCGCGCAGCGCCATGTGCAGCTCGCCGCCCGAGGCGACGTCGACTGAGAGTCCCTCCCCAGCGAAGAGGCGGTAGGCCGCGGTGCAGGGAAAGGCCTTGCTGGCGAAGAGCACCTCGAAATCCCCGCTGCGCCGCTCGAACGCCTCGCGGTAGGCGCGCGCCCGCGCCCGCATGTCGTCCTCGGCATAGACGTAGGCGGGCGTGCCGTGCTCAGCCGCCAGATCGACCAGGTCGCAACCGGCGATCTCGAGATGACCGCGCTCGTTCACGCGGCTGCCAGCCGGGTAGACCGGCGAACCCGAGATCGGGTCGACGACGGCACCTGCCTGTCCACGCTCGGACATGGGACGGCATTGTGACGGTTGGGACGCCGGGTCCGGCTAGCGGTTGCCGCCGAGCAATCCGCCGACCGTCTCCTGGACTTTGTTGACGGTTTTGTCGACCGTCGATTCGGGGCCGGCGACGTCGTTGACGACGCCTTCAGTGACCTGGGTGACGCCGGCGCCGCTGAGCGCCCCGCCGGTCGCCTCGTCTACGCCGGAGACGGTGTCGTTGACCGCGCCCGAGACGGTCTCCGAGGGCGAGGAGCCGCTGCCCCCTCCACTGTCACCGCCAACCAGACCGGGAAGAGATGGGATGATCGCGCCGCCACCCGAGCCGCCGCCGCTCGACGCGGCGCTGCCGGACGACCCGGGCTGGCC
>JBAREU010000397.1:0-2953 GCA_049796515.1 Solirubrobacterales bacterium | reverse complement strand
GGCGCCGGGCTCGTCGCGGGCGCTGTCGAGGGCAGCGGTGAGGCGCTCGACCTGGCGCTGGTGGGCGGTCCAGGCATCGCCGCGGGCGGCCCGGACCTCGAGCAGGAGCGCTTTCGCCAGCAGCGGCTGCTCGGCGACGAAACGCAGCAGGTCGGCCAGGCCGGCGCGGAAGCCCTCGCGCCAGCTTGTTGCTTCGCGGCAGGCGTCGAGAACCTGACCGCCGAGGCGCTCGGCGGCCGCCTCGTAGGCGCGGGCGAAGCAGGCCTCCTTGTTGCCGAAGCGGCGGTGGAAGCGGTCCTGGGTGATCCGTGCTCGCTCGGCCACCTCGCGCACGGTCGTCTTGGCGTAGCCCTGTTCGCCCACCGTCAGCAGCATCGTCTCCAGCACTTCGGCGTCGGCGTTACGGTCGGGGAAAGCCTCTTCCCAGGTGCGGACCTCTCGCAGTGGTCCCGGTGCTTCCATTCAGGACACCATAGCCTATGTTTGGGAACTTTTTCTATCTCAAGTACCAGTTTCGTACCAATGGGAACTGGCGCTATCCTGGTCCCATGCGAGCCCTGCCCGGAAAGGCCTCGCGGCAGCCTCCCGGCCCCGAGCCGGTGAGCCGCGACGCCGCGGCAGCCGACCAGCGTCGCCGCATCCTCGCGGCGACGGCCGAGCTGATCGCCGAGAAGGGCTACCAGGAGACGACGATGGAGGAGATCGTCCGCCGCGCCAAGGTCGGCTACGCGACCTTCTACAAGCACTACGCGGACAAGGAGACCGCCTTCCTGGCGCTGCTCGACGCAGCGACCGAGCGTACTGTCAACCGGGTCGAAGACGCCTACAAGCGCGAAGAAGGGCCCTGGACCGATCGGGTGGGCGCTGCGCTCGGCGCCCTCTTCGAGGACGTCGCCGCACACCCGGCCGCTGCCCGCGCGGTTCTCGTCGAGGCGGTCGCCGCCGGCTCCGACGCCGCCGCCAAGCACGAGGCTGCACTAAAGCGATTGGCGCCCCTGCTGAGACCCGGCCGCGAGCTCAACCCGCGCCAGGCGGAGCTGCCGGAGAGCCTCGAGGAGACCCTGGCCGGCGGCGTCGTCTGGGTGCTCGGCCAGCGCCTGATTGGCGGCGAAGCCGACAAGCTGCGCGGGCTCTTGCCCGAGACCCTGGAGTTCCTGCTGCGCCCCTATGTCGGCGAGGACGAAGCGGCAAGGGAGGCTGGCGAGCTCGCCGAGGCGATCTCGGCCTGAGCGCCCCTGGTGTCACTCGGGCCCGCGCCGCCGACCTGACCATCACCAATGCCCGCCGAAGAGCTAGGCCCACTTCCCGCCGGCCGCCACGGCTACAGCCGCGAGCAGGTCGCCCATCACCAGCGCGAGCGCCTGATCGCCGGCCTCGCCGAAGCGGTCGCCGAGAAGGGCTACCCGGCGGTGACCCTCTCGGACATCGTCCGGCACGCCAAGGTCTCACGCCGCGTCTTCTACGCCAACTTCGAGAGCAAGGAGCAGTGCTTCCTCGCCGCCTTCGAGGTCGTCGTCGCCCACCTGCGCGAGCTGGTCGGCGAGGCGGTTGAGCCGGTGGACGGTTGGCCGCAGCAGGCGATCGCCGCGACCCGCGCCGCGCTCGGGCTCTTCGCGAGGGAGCCTGACCTCGCCCGCCTCTGCCTGGTCGAATCGCGCGCCGCCGGCCCCGCGGTCACGGCCCGCTTCAACCAGGCGGCCGGTGAGCTGGCGCCACTTCTGCGCCGGGGCCGTGCCGAGCGCCCCGAGGGCGAGCGCCTCCCCAACTCGACTGAGGATTCGACGATCGGCTCCCTCGTCTCGCTTGTCTACCGCAAGGTGGCCGCGGGAGAAGCCGCTCAGCTCGAAGACCTCCTCCCCGAATGCGCCGAGCTGGTCCTCCTGCCTTACCTGGGTCCCGCCGAAGCCACTCGCCTCGCCCGCGCTGCCGCATAGCAGTTCGGTACCCCCACATCCCTCCTGGGAACGCGTCTAGAAACGTTCCTTTTCTTTTGGGAACTTTCCTTGACAAGAACTCCTGAGGGTGCTTAGCTAGCGCCAGCTCGCCGGTACAGATAGCACCTTCTGGGAACTATCTCCATCCGTCGAGTGAATCAGGGACACGAGGTAACAGGGAAAAACCGAGCACCGGGAGGGCCGCAAAGGGAAGCGGCCGGCAGAGGGGCTCAGGGACAAGGAGAGAGCTACGTGAGAAGCCACGCGAAGGCAGCGACCGCGGGATCGAATCAGCGCCAGGCCAACGGCCTCGGCGGCATCTTCCGTGGAGCGATTGCCACCCGTGGTGCCTCGCTCACCGCCAAAGGGAGCAGTGCGCCCAAAACCAGGCGGACGGCGATCTCGATCCTCGCGCTCGTGGCATCTCTCATTGCGATTGCGGCGATCGTCCCCCTGGCCAACGCCGCCACCCCGGCGGTTGCCGCCACCTGGTCGGAGAACGTCGTCCGCACGGAGGCGATGTTGAGGGCCCAAGTCAATCCCGAAGGCCTGGCGACGACCTACCGCTTCGAGTGGGGGACGACTGCTGCCTACGGCAACCAGAGCCCCCAGATCGCGGTCGGCTCCGACAGCTCCCTACACACCGTGAGCAGGTTGCTCGGAGGGCTCCAGCCCGGCACGACCTACCACTACCGCGTCGTAGCAACCAACGGCGACGGGACGACCCCGGGGCCGGACCGCACGCTCACGACCTATGAGCCCTTCGTCCCCGATACCAACTGCCCCAACCAGACTCTCCGCATCGGAGCCTCGGCGACGCTGCCCGACTGCCGCGCCTACGAGATGGTCAGCCCGGTGGACAAAAACGGCGCCGAGGTCGTACCTGGGCTAAGCGGGGAAAACTACTTCCCAGGGGTCGAACAGAGCGCGCTCGACGGCGGCAAGCTCGCCTACACCTCTGAGAAGTCCTTCGCCGACGCCGAAAACAACCTGCTGTTCAACCAGTTCATCGCCACCCG
>JBAREU010000396.1:0-4283 GCA_049796515.1 Solirubrobacterales bacterium | reverse complement strand
GGTGAGCACGGCGGCGAGGACGACCGCGGCGACGGCGAAGACGCCGAGGTTGAGCTTGGTCAGGGTGAGGGCGGCGAGAAGCGCACCGCCTGCGGCGCCGGCCCAGAGCGCCCGCCGGGTGGGGCCGGCGACGGCGAGCAGGGCGAAGGCACCGAGCAGCAGCACGCAGAGGATCTGCGGGTGCATCGGCTCGTTGGCCAACGCGTAGAGAGCGCCGAAGGCAGCGATCATGCCGGTCACGCCGAGCATCAGGCGGCCGGTCAGGCGCTGGGTGGCGAGGCCGAAGAGGAGGCTCGTTCCCACCCAGAGGACCAGCACGGTCGAACGGCTGAGGTCAGTGGTGACGTCCGCACCCGAGAGCGCCAGAAGACCACCGAAGAGCTCGTAGTAGAAGGGGCCGTAGGGCGTGTAGACGTCGCTATAGAGCGTGTCCCCGCCGGCGAAGGCCTGCAGGGTGACGAGCAGGGTGCCCTCGTCGTCGTAGGGCGCGAACTGGGTGAAGAGGGCGAAGTAGGCGGCGACGGCGGCACCCATCGCGGTCAGCGCGTAGAGGGCGATGGCGGCGACGGCGGGGTCGCGCAGCGTCTCTCGCCAGCCGAGCTGCCCCGGGGCGGCCGGGGCTCGAGTTGCGTCGCTCTCGTTCACGAGCGGCGCAAACGGTACGAGAGGCCGGCGACGTCCTTGAGCATCTTCGCGCCGGCCGAGCCGACGCGGACGCTGGAGCGGGAGTCGTGCAGGTAGAGGATCGGCACCTCGGCTATGCGAAGACCCGCCCGGTCGGCGCGCATCAACAACTCGACGTCGAAGGCGAAGCCGGGGCAGCTCTGCTGGGCGAGCAGCTCTTTCGCCGCTTCGGTCGGGAAGAGCTTGAACCCGTTCTGGGTATCGCGCAGCTCGAGCCCGGTGAGCAGGCGGACGGCAGCGTTGAAGGTGTTGCCCAGCGCCTTGCGATGGTAGGGGCCGCGCTCGACCACCGCCCCCGGTACGGCACGCGAGCCGATCGCGATGTCGGCACCCGCCGCGATCGCCGCCGTCAGCTTCTTCAGCTCCCCCAGCGGCGTTGAGAGGTCGACGTCGGCAAGCAGCACGAAGTCGCCCTCGGCGCGGGCGACGCCGGCGGCAAAGGCGGCTCCCTTGCCCCGGTTCTGCTCGAACTCGAGCACCGGCTTCAGCCGCGCCTGTTCGGCTGCCGCGGCGGCGAGCGTCTCGGCCGTGCGATCGGTGCTGCCGTCGTCGACGATCAACACCTCGACCAGCTCCATCCCGGCCTCGGCGACCGCGGCGTCGGCCGAGGTGGCCAGGGTGTCGAGCAGGGCCGGAAGCCTTGCCTGCTCGTTGTAGGCAGGTATGACGATCGAGAGCGTGGTCAGGCGGTCCCTCCGCGGCGGCACGATAGAGAGATCGTCCGGCGCGCGAGTCCAAAGCCCCTCCTCTGTTCAAGCATCTTCGGTACTTCGACGTTTACTATGCGCGGCGCTTGAATCCCGGGAGACCCCGCCTTCCCGCGCTGACCGGCATCCGCATCCTCGCCGCGCTCGCGGTCTACGCGAGCCACGTCGGCGCGCCGCACGGCGCGCCGCAGTTCGTCCAGACCTTCTTCGCCTCCGGCTACAACGGGGTCACCCTCTTCTTCGTCCTCTCGGGCTTCGTGCTCGCGATCAACTACTTCGAGGCGTTCCGTCGTCCCAGCGGTGGCAAGCTCTACAACTACGCGGTAGCGAGATTCGCCCGGATCTACCCGCTGTACCTGCTGCTGCTCCTCTACGTCGTCGTGCGCCAGCAGGCGTTCGGGGAAAGCAGCGACGGTTGGTGGTACAACGCCCTCGCGATCCAGGCCTGGAGCCCGAACCTCGCCACGGCGTACAGCTTCGACCCCCCTTCCTGGTCGATCAGCGTCGAGTTCTTCCTCTACGCCTGTTTCCCGCTCTTGGTGCCCCTGCTGGCGCGCCTGCGCAGGCCGAGGGCGACGCTGGTCGCGGCGGCGGGGGTGGCGGCCGCGATGGTTGCGCTCGTCGCCGTCTTCGTCCTCGCCGGCTGGGGCAGCCTGCCGTGGACCAATCCAGGGTCGGCGCACCGCTGGCTGTACCGCACGCCACTGACCCGGCTCGGCGACTTCGTGCTCGGCATCCTCGCGGCGCAGCTCTACATTCAGACGCGCGATGACCCTCGCGTAGGGCGGTGGGGGGCTCCCCTGGCGATCGGGGCGATGCTCGTCGGTATCGGCTTCATGGCCTGGCCGGAGCTGCTCTTCACCGCCTGGAGCTGGGACGTCGCCTACGCGCTGCCGGCGGCAGTCTTTATCTTCGGCCTCGCGGTCGCGCCGGCGAGCCTGCTGGCCCGCGGCCTCTCGCTCCCCTTCATGGTTCTCCTTGGCGAGGCCTCCTACGCCTTCTACCTCGTCCACGCGCCGGCGATTGGCCTGTTCGGCGGCGCCCAGTGGGCGGTCATCACCTCGACCTCGACGGTCGCTTTCGAAGCGATGATGCTCGGCGCGATCGTCGCCCTCTCGGTGGGACTGCACGTGACCTTCGAGGGGCCGGCGCGCACCTACATCAAGCGCCTGTTCGCCTGGAGGCTACGGGCGCGCCCGGCCGCGACTTAGGCGGACGAAGGCGTGCCAGGCGGGCTTCGGCTTGAAGTGGTCGCCGCGGCGGAAGAGGCCGGTCGAGTCGCAGAAGTTGCAGGAGCCGTCCATGTCCTTCCAGGTGAACCAGTAGGTGCTCTTGATGTTGAGCCGGTGGCGGTTTTCGAGCAGGTAGGCGTAGGAGTCGCGCAGCTGCTTGACCTGGCCGCTGATGCCCTGCTCGAAGGCGACCTGCTGGAAATTGTTCTGCGAGCCCCAGCCCATCTCGGTGATGTAGAGGCCAGCGCTGGGATCGCCGTTTTCCAGGGCGATTTCGCGGATCTCCTCGGTCTGTTCGGCCAGCGTTTCGGCGTCAACGGCGTAGGGGTGCAGGGCGATGCCATCGAAGGCTGCCTTGATCCCGGGCACCGCGTATAGGGCTTCGAGGAAGTCGGCCGCGGCCATGCCGCGGCTGCCCTCCTCGTCGGGATCGCCGAATAGGCCGCTGAGCACGATCGTCGCGCCGGGGTCGACCGACTCGATCGCCCCGCGGGCGAGCTGCAGCGTCTGCGCGTAGCGCTGCGGTGAGACCGGATAAGTGAAGTAGAAGAAGTTGGCCTCATTCCAAATCTGCCACTCGCGCAGGGGGATCTTCGGCAGCGGTTCGGCCGAGCCCGGCCCGTGTTCGCGCCAGAACTCACCTTCTGGGCCGTAGCGTTCGACGGCGGCGCGCAGGAAGGAAACCCAGGCGCCGCGCTGGCGCGCGTTGTTGACCGGCAGCGTCGTGTACTTGGGCGAGAGCCAGGCCGGCGTCGAGTAGACAAAGGGCAGCACGCGCAGGCGCTGACGCGCCGCCGTCGCCACCACTTCGTCGATGCTGTCCCACTGCAGTTCGCCTTTCCGCGACGTGTGCACGCCGCCCCAAGCGAGCGGCCAGCGCACGCTGCCGATCCGCGCGGCGCGCATGTACTCGGCGTCGGTGTCGGTCAGCGCGGTCTGCGGGGCGATGCCGAAGAAGCCGCGCGGCGCCGAGGAGACCTGACCGGCCGCGTCGCCGGCCGGCAGTACGAACGTGGCGGCGGCAAGCAGGAGCGCCGCCGCGAGGGCGATCAGGGCCGCGATCCGGCCGGGTCTCGTCTGCAGTGGGCTCGTCATCGGGTTCAGTAGGTGCCGCCGAGCTTACGGTGGTCCCAGGTGGCGACCCGCAACGGCTTGAAGTGGATCGCCACCCGCTTCGGCGCCTGGGCTTCGAGCGCCGCCTTGGCGTCGCCCTGCACCGAGTCGATCCCCTCCGCGTAGCGCACGGTCAGCTCTTCAGCGAACCCGATCACGGTCTCGAAGTCGCGGTGCAGCTCCGCCTCGGCCTCGATCATCGCGCCGCGCAACTCGCCGTACTCGTGGCCGGTCTCGAGCAGGACGGTGGCACGGGGGTCGCGCTCCAGGTTGCGCACCTTCTGCGACTTGGCGTAGGTCCAGATCCAGACCTCGCCCTCGCGCGGCACGAACCAGAGCGGCATCGAGTGCGGCCAGCCGCGCGGCCCGTTGGAGGAGACGATCGCGACCCGCTCGCCCTCGAGCAGATCGAGCAGCTCCTCCTGGCTGAGTTTGATCTGGTCGCGGCGGCTCATGCGGCCGTGGAACTCTACGCAGCCCCGGCGGACGCCGGCCGAAACGAGCGCCGGTAGTTGGTCGGCGTCGTCGCGGTCGCGCGGCGGAAGTG
>JBAREU010000395.1:0-1809 GCA_049796515.1 Solirubrobacterales bacterium | reverse complement strand
CAGCAGCGCCGCTGCCCGCCGCGTTGGCTCGTTCCAGTCGCCGAGCGGGTCGACGACGATCTGGTCGGCGCCGGACTCGGCGAGCCAGGAGCGCAGCGGCTTGCTGGTCGGCATCTCACCGAAGCGCAGCACGAGGTCGGGCGAGGCGGTGTCGCGGAACCGCTCGTCGCGCAGCAGTAGGTCGTAGGCCGTGACGACGTGAGAGCGATCGTGGGGGCCGCTGCGCAGCTGCGAGGTGGGCTCGGCGAGGATCGGGTAGCCGGCGACGCGAGCGAGATGGGCGAGTGGCTCGCGCAGCTCGGGGTCGAGCTGGCGGCCGGCGACGATCACGCCGATGTCGGCCTCGGCGATGTGGCCGGCGACCTCGTCGAGCAGGAACTGAGACGGCTCCATGTCGATCGGCGTCACCGCGGTGAACGGACGGTTGTCGCGGCCGTTCAGGGCGAGCGGGTCGGTGGCCGTCACCGCGTTCTCCACTGCGATCGGCGCCAGCGGCTCGCGGAAGGGGAAGTTGAGGTGGACCGGGCCCGGGCGAGGCTCGCCCCGTGCTGCGGCGAAAGCCCGGCAGGCGGTCGAGCGGTAGTGCAGTAGGCCGTCGTCATCGGCCCCATGAGTGCCGGCCTCGCAGAACCAGCGCACCGAGGCGCCATAGAGCTTCAGCTGGTCAATCGCCTGGCCGGCGCCGATCCCACGCAGCTCCGGCGGCCGGTCGGCCGTAAGTACGAGCAGTGGCACGGCCGAGTGGTCGGCCTCGCATACCGCCGGGTGGAAGTTGGCCGCTGCCGTCCCGGAGGTGCAGAGGATCGCCACCGGAGTGCCGCTCGCCTGAGCAGCGCCGAGGGCGTAGAAGGCGGCGGAGCGCTCGTCGACGATCACCGTCGTCTCGATCTCCGGCTGCCGCCACAGTGCCAGGGCCAGCGGCGTCGAACGCGAGCCGGGGGAGAGGACCGCGTGGCCCAGCCCGCAGCGTGCCAGCTCCTCGGCGAAGGCGGAGGCGAGGGCGGTGTTGGCGTTGGTCGGGTCCACGTGTGGCGACTTTTACGCCCTATAGGGGGTGAAAGTCGCCACGCCAGGCTAGAGACGGTGCGCTTGCAGCGCCGCCTCGTCGATCTCGACGCCCAGGCCAGGGCCAGGCGGCGGGTGCAGCATGTCGCCGCGCAACTCGCACTCGACCGAGGCGATGGTGGCAGAGAAGAGGCGTTGGGTCGCCAGGCCATGAGCCAACTCGAGCCCGTCGTCGCCGCCAGCCTCCCCCAGCGTCGCCACCACCTGCGCCGCCGCCGCGATCCCCACTGGCCCGTCGAGGGCGCTCGACAGGTAGGCCGGCAGGACCTCGGCGATCTCGATCGCGGCCTCGGGGCCGCCGACCTTGGAGAGCTTGATTCCGGTCATGCGGCAGGCCTCCATCGCGGCGGCGCGTTCGGCGTCAGCGCGGCTCTCGACGCTCTCGTCGCCGGCGATCGGGATCGAGGTCGACCGCGAGACCTCCATTGACTCCTCCAGCGTCGCCACCGGCTGCTCGGCGAGCTCCATCTCGTAGGGCTCCAGTTCGCCCAGTGTCTGCTTCGCCGTCTCCATGTCCCAGGCGCCGTTGGCATCGACGCGGATTCGGGCCCGCGGCCCAAGCGCCTCGCGCACCGCCCGCACCTGCGCGGCATCGTCGCCGGTTCCGAGCTTTAGCTTGAAGGTGGAAAAGCCGTCGGCGGCCCAGCGTTCGGCCGCGGAGACGACCGCGGCTGGATCGCCCGCTGCCAGGGTTGCGTTACAGCGGACGGGCACTGGCGCCCCTGCGGTCGCGCCCCCTTCCGC
>JBAREU010000394.1:0-2673 GCA_049796515.1 Solirubrobacterales bacterium | reverse complement strand
GGCCAGCGAGGCGAGCAGCAATCCGGCCGGGCCGCCGATCAGGAGCAGAGTCGCGAGGTTGTCGAGCGCCTCGTCGAAGCTCTCTTCCCGCTCGCTCGCCACCGTGTCGCCGCCACGCGCCGGAGTGTCCCGGTCGACGGACGCGTCGAGCTCGGTCTCCAGGCGCAGGTAGACGAAGAGCCCGACGGCGACCAGGACGAGAGCCATCGCCGCGGTGAAGGCGAGGGTCACCCGCAGGCGGATCGGAATCCGCCTCACCGACCGCCGTCCTCCCGCAGCCGGTAGCCGGCGCCGCGCACGGTCTCGATCGAGTTGGCCCCGAAGGGCCGGTCGATCTTCCCACGCAGAAGCCGGATGTAGGCATCGACGACGTTGGAGCGGTTCTCGTACTCGTAGTCCCAGGCGTGCTCCAGCAGTTGGAAGCGGGAGAGGACCTCGCCCGGCCGTCGCATGAAGGTTTCGAGCAGGGCGAACTCCTTAGCCGAGAGCTCGATCTCGGCCTCACCGCGCCACACCCGCCGGGTCGCCGGATCAAGGCGCAGGTCGCCGACCCGCGCCTCGGCCGGGCGCTCTGGGCGGCCGCGGCGGACGAGCGCCCGCAGCCGGGCCAACAGCTCCGCGTAAGAGAAGGGCTTGGTCAGGTAATCGTCAGCACCACGGTCAAGGCCGGCGACCCGGTCGCGGACGGCGTCGCGCGCGGTCAGCATCAGTATCGGCGACCAGACACCGGCCTCGCGCAGGCGCTGGCAGACGTCGAGGCCGTCGATGCCCGGCAGCATCAGGTCGAGGACGATCGCGTCGTACTCGACGGCCGTCGCCTTCCACAGCGCTTCCTCCCCCTCGGTGACGACGTCGGCTGCCATGCCCTCCCGTTCGAGGCCACGCCGGAGAAGGCCAGCCATCTTCACTTCGTCCTCGACGATCAGGACACGCATCGGCTCCAGTCCAGAGGCTCGCGCTGGAAGATGAAAAGAGTATGAAAGCTCACCCCGCCTTCATGGCGCTTTCATCGGCACCGCGGGAGATCGTCGTCTACCGGGAGACCGACAGCGAAGGGGGGTGCAGCGCGAACCTGCCCGCCTACAATGAGCGGACGGGGCCATAGCTCAGCTGGAAGAGCACTTGCTTTGCAAGCAAGAGGTCGCGGGTTCGAGCCCCGCTGGCTCCACTACGAGGAGCGGAAAAGGCCGCTCAGCGAACCACGGCGCGTTTGTAGCGGTTGACCGAGAGGGCGCCGAAGACGGCGGCGATTCCGATCGACCAGAGGACCGCGCCCCAAACGTCGTTGCCGGCGGGGGCGCCGAGCCAGAGGGCGCGCATCGCGTCGACCGTGATCGTGAAGGGATTGACTTCGGCGAAGGCCTGCAGCGCGGCGGGCATCGAGTCGACCGGGACGAAGGCGGAGGAGATGAAGGTGAGCGGGAAGATGACGATGAAGCCGAACGACTGCGAGGCCTCGGGCGAGGACGAGGTCAGCCCGATGAAGGCGAAGACCCAGGAGAAGGCGTAGCCGAAGAGCAGCATCAGGCCGATCCCGGCGGCGATGTGGGTCGCTGGTGCGTCGAAGGAGAAGCCGGCGATCAGGCCGACGACGATCATCACCGCCAGCGAGAGCAGGTTGGTGGCGACGTCGGCCAGGGTGCGGCCGGCGAGCACCGCGCCGCGCGACATCGGCAGCGAGCGGAAGCGGTCGACCAGCCCCTTCTTCAGGTCCTCAGAAAGGCCGAGGGCGGTGACGAAGCCGCCGAAGGACATCGTCTGCACGACGATCCCTGGGATCAGAAAGTCGATGTAGTCGTAGCCGGGGGTGCTGATCGCGCCGCCGAAGACGTAGACGAAGAGCAGCACGAACATGATCGGCTGCACGGTGAAGGAAAGCAGCAGATCCGGTGCGCGCGGGATCCGCATGATGCTGCGCCTGGCCAGGACCAGCGTGTCGGAGACGCTGTTGCGCAGGCCGCCCATCATCACCTCGCCTCCCCTTCCGGCTCGGCTCCGTCTTCCGCTTCGCTCGCTGCACGCCCGGTGAGGCCAAGGAAGACGTCGTCGAGGGTCGGGCGGTGTATCGCCACGTCGTCGACGCCGATCCCGGCCTCGTCGAGCCGTCGCACCGCGGCGGCGATCGTCCCCTGGCGCTGCTCGACCGAGTAACAGAGTGCGCCGCTGGGCAGGACACTGGGCGAATCCGTGACGATCGGCCCGAGGGCGGCGGTCGCGGCCTCGGCCTGGCTGCCGTCCTCCAGGGTGAGGTCGAGGCGCTCGCCGCCGAAGCGGTCCTTGAGTTCGTCGGAGGTGCCCTCGGCGAGCAGGCGGCCGCGGTCGATGACAGCGATGCGGTCGGCGAGCCGGTCGGCCTCGTCGAGGTACTGCGTGGTGAGCAGGACCGTCGTCCCCTTCGCCACCCGGTCTTCGATCGTCTCCCAGAGGTCGATGCGGCTGCGCGGGTCCAGGCCGGTGGTCGGCTCGTCGAGGAAGAGGACCGGCGGGCGGGCGACCAGGGCGGCGGCGAGGTCGAGGCGGCGGCGCATCCCGCCTGAGTAGGTGCGGACGAGGCGGTCGGCGGCGTCGGTGAGGCCGAAGCGCTCCAGCAGCTCGGCGGCGCGGCGTCGCGGCTCACCTTTCGGCAGGTGGTAGAGGCGCCCGACCATCTCCAGGTTCTCGGCGCCGGTCAGG
>JBAREU010000393.1:0-8270 GCA_049796515.1 Solirubrobacterales bacterium | reverse complement strand
CGACCGGGCCGGTCGGCGGGGTCGAGCGGCAACGCCCCGCGCGCCTTCAGCTGCCGGCCGTAACGCGAGTGCGTCTGCCAGTCACCGCTCACTTCGGCCCGGTCGCCGGCACTCAGGTGGGCGACCGGGCCGACCAGCGCGAAGCCCTCGCCCGACTCGGCGTCCTGCACCTCGAGCACCGCGTAGCCGTCGTCCTCGGCGCTGAAGATGACGCCAAGCACCTCAACCGTGCCGGTGAACGCCGCCGCGTCGGCGTCGAAGAGGGTGGCCGTGCCGTCCATTGCGTCGAGGCTAGCGGCCGCAATGGCGGCGATGGCCGGGGAGCCGTCGGACTACCATCTCCGGGGTCCGGCCCGACAGGGGCCGCTGGAGCTGGGAGGAGAAAAATGAGCGCCTACGCAGTGAAGAAGATCGACGAGATGGAGGCGGTGTACCTCGGTGCCTTCAAGCGCGCCCGCGCCGAGCTCGGGGTCGAGTCGTTCGGCATGCAGATCATCGACATGCCGCCGGACTTCGAGAACTACCCCGAGCACGACCACGAGGGAGACGGCCAGGAGGAGGTCTTCATCGCGATGCGCGGCGGCGGCGAGATCGAGATCGCCGGCGAGCGCTTTCCGCTCGACGCTGACCACGTCGCCCGCGTTGCGTCGGGCACCATGCGCAAGGTCTGGCCCGGAGCGGACGGGATTCGCCTGCTCGTGCTCGGCGGCATGCCGGGTAAGCCCTACGAGGCCCCCGAGATCTCCAAGTTGGGTGAGCCCGATCCGATGGCAACGAGCTGATTCGCCGCCGACGGGCCTAAAAGTGGCCATATAGGCCACTTTTAGGCCCGTCGGCCCCCGGGGTCAGGGGATGGCTCGTATCCTCGACACTCGAGGACCGGCACCCGTGGGTAGCGCGGGTACGATGGGTCCTCGCGCGAGCGCCGGCAGAGGCTGAAGACCGAACCGCGGGTGTTGGGCACCAGCTGCTGGTGGACGCAGCTGTCGCAGAGGCCGTTCCCGCCCCCCGATACGGGCAGAGGTTGCATTAGGACCATTGAAGTATTAAGTTCATATTGATTGTGGCTGACGCTGGCACGGGGCTTCCAGTCGATTGGTATCGCACCAGTTTCGCTGCCAACTACGACGCGCTCTACTGGGAGAAAGGTGGCGAGGAGAAGGCGCGGCTCGCCCTGTCCATTCTGGAGCCCGACGGGTGCGAGCGCGTCCTCGAGCTCGCCTGCGCCACCGGCAGGCGCACGTTGGAGCTGAGTCGCAACGGCTTCGCGGTCGTCGGCGTGGACATCCGCCCGGAGCTGCTCGAAGTCGGCGCCTGCGACGCGGAGCAGGAAGGTCTCTGGCCCTTCTTCGTCGCGGAGGACCCTCGCTACCTGGACTTCGAGCGAGAGTTCGACCTGGTCCTCAGCCTGGGGGGAGGCGCCTTCGAGCACTTCGACGACGACGAGGAAAACTTGCGCGCATTCGAGGCCGCTGCGCGGGCGCTGCGACCGGGCGGCCGGCTGCTGATGCAGACTCCCAACATCCTGCACGTCGAGGCGCATCTGCCGGCGCGGACCTGGCTTGAAGGTGGCCAGGTGGTCGACCTGATCGAGCAGGAGTGGAACGGCCCGACCCACCGCATCGACGGCACCCGCAGGTCGATGCTTGAGTGCGAGTGGCCGGCGGGGGCCGAGCGCGAGCCGTTCCAACGGCGGCTCTACTCGATCGAGGAGCTGGCGCAGATCTTCGAGACGGTCGGCCTGCGCCTCGCCGACGTCTTCGATGAAAATGGCGTCCCCTGCGCGCCCTCGGACGCCCAGCAGGAGCTCTTCGTCGAGGCCCATGCCTGAGGCCCTGGTATCGGCCGATCCCGGCTAGGCGCTCTCGAGCTGCTCGATGCCGCTGGCGCGCTGGCCGCCGGCGGCCAGCATCAGCTTGAAGTCGTGCGGGCTGGAGGCGTAGTCGAGCGCGACCTGCTCGGCGACCTTGCCCTCCATCACATAGCCCAACAGCGACTGGTCGAAGGTGCGCATGCCGTAGTACTCGCCCTCGCCGATCACCTCGGTGATCTTGCCGGTCTCCTCGGGGTTGAGGATCAGGTCCTGAACGCGGCCGGTGACGACAAGGACCTCGGAGGCGGGGACGCGGCCTTCGCCGCTGATGTCGGGGACGAGGCGCTGGGCGATCGCCCCCTTCAGGGTCGAGGCGAGCATTACCCGCGCCTGGTGCTGCAGGTGGGGCGGGAAGAAGTCGATGATCCGGTTGATCGTCTCGGTGGCGTCGAGGGTGTGGACGGTGGAGAGGACGAGGTGGCCGGTCTCCGCTGCCGAGAGCGCCGTGCGCACCGTCTCCTCGTCGCGCATCTCGCCGATCAGGATCACGTCGGGGTCCTGGCGCAGGACGCGGCGCATCGCCCGAGCGAAGCTGTGGGTGTCGGAACCGACCTCGCGCTGGTTGACGATCGAGCCCTTGTCTTCATGCAGGTACTCGATCGGGTCCTCGAGCGTGACGATGTGGTGCGCGCGGGTGCGGTTGATGTGGTCGATCATCGCCGCGAGCGTCGTCGACTTGCCCGAGCCGGTGGTGCCGGTAACGAGGATGATCCCGCGCTGCTCCTCGGCCAGGTTGGTGACGACCTCGGGCAGGCCGAGCTCCTCGACCGAGCGGATTTCGAAGGGGATCGCACGGCAGACGATCGAGGTCGAGCCGCGCTGCTTGAAGGTGTTGACGCGGAAGCGGGAGAGGCCGGGGATCGCGTAGGAGAAGTCGGCCTCGCCTTCCTCCTCAAATTCGGTCACCGAGCGCACCTCGGCGATGTCGTGGAAGGCCTTCTCGGTGTCCTCGCCGCTGAGCGGCCCGTTGCCCTCCAGGGGCACCAGCTCGCCGTGCAGGCGGATCGTCGGCGGCGCCGCCACTTTGACGTGGAGGTCGGAGCCGCCCCGCTCGACGAGCGTGCGCAGCGCTGAGTCGATCTCGAACATCGCTGCCTGTATCGGAAGCGACGCCTGGATTCCTTAGCCGGGTGGACTCGTGGGCCCGTTAGTGCACGCTCGGGAGCGGTCCCATGGGCCAGGGCCCCTCCGGTTTGGGCGGGCGGCGAAAGGATGGTGCGACTGCCAGCATCACAACGCCAGTATAAAAGCCTGGGCCCCCACTGCCAGCAGTGCGACTGCGACCCCAAACGAAACGAAGCGCAGCACCTCGCCTTTGAGCCCGTTCAGCTCTCGCTGGTCCTTGATGCTCTCGACAGTGGTCTCGACCATCTTCTTTTCGACGGCGACAGTCGGCTCGCCGGTGAGTGCGCCGCCGAACTGATCGAGAAACTCGGCCTCCACGCCGAACCGGCGTCGCCATGGGACCCGGATCTCCTCATTGCCGATCTTCACGATCCGCGTTCTGAGGCCGACCGTGACGGCGAGTAGCGCGCTTCCGGCCAGCAGCGACACCGAGCTGATGTAGAAGAGGTCGAAGAGCGCCCCGTTGCCGTCTTTCAGATGTTCGGCACCCAGGGGCGCTATCAGGGTCAGGATGATCCCGGCGAATCCAGTCAGCTGTCCAAGCCGCGAGTCCAGCGCCTCGCCGTGCCCCCGCTCCTCTTCGAGCATCCGCCGGACCTCCTCCAAGAGCGCCCTGACGGTGCCGGGGACGGGCTCGTCCGCCGCAGCGCCTGGCGGGGTCGCTCTACTGTCTGCGGCACTCTCCACGCATGGGACTATTCCAAATGATCGCCCACGTCCGCGGGGCGACAGCGTCTACTTGCGGCCCTCGACGAAGATCTCGAACTGGTTGGGCTTCGGCTTGCGGGGCTTGCCGCTGCCGGAGAAGGTGTTGGCGAGGCGCATGCCGACCGACTCGTAGATCTCGGCCAGTTCCTCGGCGGTGTAGAGGCGCTGGCGGAAGGGGATCTCCTCGTATTTCTCGAAGACCTCGCCGAAGCGGATCGGCACGGTCGAGCCTTCGATGTAGCGATCCTCGGCGTTCCAGTGGTGGTCGCTGAGTTCGAGCGTCGACTCGCCGGCGATCCAGGATTTCTTCGGCAGGTTCCTTTCCGCGTGCAACACGTTGGGCAGCTGAATCAGGTGGCCGCCGCTGTCGCGTAGCACCTGCGAGACGACCTCGAAGGTGCGGTAGTTCTCCTCGTCGGTCTCGAAGTAGCCGACGGCGCCATCGTTGAGGCTGAGCACGATGTCGAACTCGTCCTCGAGCTCAAGCTCGCGCAGGTCGGCCTGCATGAAGGTGATGGCGAGATTCTGATCAGCCGCCTCGCGCTCGGCCATCTCGAGCAGGTCGGGTGCGATGTCGACACCGACGACCTCGAAGCCGCGCCGCCGCAGCTCCCTCGAGTGGCGCCCGATCCCGCAGGCGAGGTCAAGGATGCGCTCGCCCCCCTGCGGGCGCAGCATCATCACCGCTCGGTCGACTTCAGCCTCGGTCCGGTCCGCCCAGGGCATCGCCGCCGTTTTGGGCGGAAAGCCCCGGCGGTACCAGTCGGATGGTACGTCGACTACGCTCCCCATCAATCGGGGAGTTTATAGCAATCGAAATCCTCAGGTGACTTCGCGCAGTTTCTGCGCTTCGCCCAGCTGCTGGAGCTTTTTCAGGCTCTGGTTCTCGATCTGGCGGATCCGCTCGCGGGTGACGTTGAACGTGCGGCCGACCTCGTCGAGCGTGCGGGGGTGCTCCCCGCCGAGCCCGTAGCGCAGTTCGAGCACGCGGCGCTCGCGGTAGGAGAGGTTCTCCAGCGCCTCCTTCAGCGCCTCTTTGGTCAGCAGATCGGCCGCCCGGTCGAAGGGGGACTCGGCCTTCTCGTCGGCGATGAACTGGCCGAACTCCGACTCCTCCTCGTCGCCGACCGGCTTCTCCAGCGAGACCGGGGCCTGGGCGGAGCGCTTGATCGAGTCGACCTCCTCGGGGTCGATCCCGGTCACCTCGGCGATCTCCTCCGGGGTCGGCTCGCGGCCCAGCTCGGTGACCAGCTTGCGCTCGGCGCGGCCGATCTTGTTCAGCTTCTCGACCACGTGGACCGGAATGCGGATCGTGCGCGCCTTGTCTGCCAGGGCGCGGGCGATCGCCTGGCGGATCCACCAGGTGGCGTAGGTGGAGAACTTGAAGCCCTTGCGGTAGTCGAACTTCTCGGCGGCGCGGACCAGGCCAAGCGTCCCCTCTTGGATCAGGTCGAGGAAGGGAAGGCCCTGGTTGCGGTAGTTCTTGGCGATCGAGACGACCAGGCGCAGGTTGGACTCGACCATTTTCTGCTTCGCGTCGAGGTCGCCGCGCTCGATCCGTTTGGCGAGTTCGACCTCCTCCTGGGCGGTCAGCAGGCGGACTTTGCCGATGTCCTTGAGGAACAGCTGCAGGCTGTCCGTGGTCATGTCCGGTTTCAGGTCCAGCGCGGCTTTGGAGCGGCGGCGGCCTTTGCGGCTGGTGTCCGCGGGCATCGCGTCGGCGGCCGCTTTCTGGGCCGGGTCCATGTCCTCGACGAGCTCGATTCCCTGCTTCTCGATGTGGCCGTAGAGATCCTCGACGTCGGACTCGTCGAGGTCGACCTCGGACACCGCTGAGGCGATGTCGCCAAAAGTGAGCACGCCAAGCTGCTGACCACGATGGATCAGCCCTTTGACCTCCTCGAGCTCCTGAAGCTCAGCAACCAGCATCTATTCTGCTCCCTCTTTCTGCGTCAAAAAAGCGGACCGGCGACGCGGTCCGCGAAGTAGGAATAGGGCCTGACACGTCTGAAAGGCCTCAAACGTCTGTTCGCATCATAGGCGCTTCAGTTTTTGAAGTCAAGGCACGCCTTGTCCGGTCCATTGAGAAATCCACGCCCCTGGCTGCGCGCCTTCTGGCAGCGCGCCTACCGCGAGAACGTCACCGGGCTCTCGGCGATGGTCGCCTACAACCTGATGCTGGCCGTATTCCCCTTCGCCCTGCTCGTCCTCTTCGTCTTCGGCCAGGTGCTGAAGATCCAGGGGGTCGAGGCCGGTGTGCTCGACGACCTGCAGCGGCTCTTTCCCAACGCCGAGCAGCAGACGCTGACCGACGTGCTGGAACGGATCGAGGGCAACTCGACCACGATCGGGATCGCCGCCTTCCTCGGCTCGCTGTGGATCGGCGCCTCCTTCTGGGGGGCGATGGACACCGCCTTCGGCCGCATCTACCACGTCGAGAGCCGCGGCTGGGTCGAGCAGAAGCGCTTCTCCTTCGCGATGCTCGGCGTGGTCCTGCTGCTCATCGCAGCGAGCATCTTCTTGCCGACGATCGAGGCGACGCTGGTCTCCAGCACCGACCGGCTGCCACTCGGCCTCTCCGGCATCAAGGCGATCGACACGGCGCTGCTGCTGTCGCTGGCGGTCCTGATCGTCTTCACGATCTGCTGCGTCATCTACTGGGCGGTGCCGAAAGGCCACATGCCCTGGCGCGCCGTATGGCCGGGGGCGGCCTTCGTCACCGTCGCCGCCGGAATCGCCAACTGGGCCTTCCCCTTCTACCTCGCCAACGTCTCGAGCCTCTCGCGCTTCGGCTCGACCGTCGGCTTCGTCCTTATCGCCCTGCTCTGGTTCTACCTGCTCAGCCTGGCGCTGCTGGTCGGCGCCACGATCAACTCGCTGCGGCACGAGCTGCACGACACGGGCGAACTGCCGTACTCCTGACGATCCCGTCTACTCCTCGAACCGCGTGTGCGCCGCGTTGACCAGGCAGTTCCCCAATCCGTACCGACGCGCCAGCGGATTGAACATGTCGAACAGGTCCCAGACGAGCACCGGAGTGGTGATCGCGAACTCGCCCTGTCCTATTTCGATCGCTTCGCCCAGCCAGCGCATTATCTCCTCGACCTCGGATCTCCCCCCTTGAGGGGCTCCCAGCGCCAGCATGGGATCGAAGATGCGACTTTTTATCTCCGGTAGCAACGATTGGGCGATTCCCTGCTTGAAGCGGCGCTGTGCGCTGAGCTCTGGATCCTGGGTGCCTCTGTACACGGCGAGGCGACGGCGAATCTTTGGCCAGGCCGGCCGGCAGAGCTTGTTGACGCGCGTGATGAATTGAGCTTTTGAGAGCGGGGGATCGGCTGCCTCGATCTCCCTGGCAGCTCGCACGAGCACACGCTGTTTGACGGCAGCGGCAGTTGCAGCGGGCGGATTGTCCCCGCCGCTTTCACCGCAGCCCGACAGGGCGACGATGGCGGAAGCGAGAACGATCGCCGGCAGTGATCTGGGAATCTTGCTGGTTGCCGCTCTGATGAGAGAGCATCGTAGATCAATTACTCAGATCCGTTCATCCAATCGCCCCGTACGGCCGCCAAGTACGGAGACCCTGTGCGTATCTTGCAAAAACGCCTGCGGACACATACCCTCTGGGCGTGGGGAGGAGGCTTGACTCGAGGGGGCGGCAACGGGCGCGGACGGGGCGCATCTCGCCCGATAGGCGCGTTTTCGACCTCGCGGTGCTGGCTTTCCTGGCGCCCCTCCTTCTCCTGCCGCTGCTGATCGTCACCCTCGCCGTCTGTCTCGATTCCCCCGGCGGGGCCTTCTTTCGGGCCAGGAGGATGGGTTTTCGCGGCCGTCCCTTCGACATGATCAAGTTCCGCACGATGCGGGTCGACAACGCCGGTCACTCCGTGGCCGGCGCCAACGACAGCCGCATCACGCCCGTGGGCGGATTCCTGCGCGCCACCCGGCTCGACGAGCTGCCGCAGCTGTGGAACGTGCTGCGCGGCGAGATGACCCTGGTCGGACCGCGCCCCGAGCTGGCGGAGTTCGTCGAGCTGCACGCCGAGGAATACCGCGAGATCCTCGCTGTGCCGCCTGGGATCACCGGTCCGACCCAGCTGCGCTACGCCGGGCTCGAGCCGCACCTGCTCAGCCTCCACGCCGATCCGGAGCGCTTCTACCGCGAGGAGCTCCTGCCCGACAAGGTCAAGCTCGATCTTGCCTACGCCCGCTCGCGCTCCTTTGCCAGCGACCTGGCGGTGCTCGGCCGGACGCTGGCCCTGCCGCTGCTGCTGATGCTGCGGCGAGACGACCACGAAGACGAAGCTGAGCGGCGCCGGTCCTTCGGCTGGGCCTCGATTCTTGCGGCGACGATGGCGGTCGGCGTCCTGCCGCCGCTCTTCCTGCTGACGCTCGGCGCCCCCCGCTAGCGAGGGGCGGGACGGTGACGGATCGATCGGCCCCGCGGCTCGGCGGCGAGGGTGAAGCGCCTCACCGTGGGCATCTCCTCGGCGGCCACCGCGAGGGCCGCGGCGAAGCCGGGACCGGCGTCGAGGCTCGAGACGGCGATCGGACCGGTGGGACG
>JBAREU010000392.1:0-4116 GCA_049796515.1 Solirubrobacterales bacterium | reverse complement strand
GCCCATATGGGCGGCTAACAACCGGCACGTCCCCTAGGTGAAGCGGTCTAGGTGGCGCAGCGCCGAGAGGGCGGCGTTGTAGCCGTTCATGCCGTGCGCGCCAGCGCCGGGCGGGGTCGCGGCCGAGCAGATGAAGACGCCGGGAATGCCGGTCGTGTAGGGGTCGAGGGCGACACGGGGGCGAACGAGCAACTGCTGCGCCGTGTTGGCGCCGGTGATGATGTCGCCGCCGATGTAGTTGGGGTTGTAGGAGGCGAGGTCCGCGGGGGTGCGCACGTGGCGGGCGACGATCCGCTCGCGCAGGCCGGGCGCGAAGCGTTCGATCTGGTCGATCACGGCCTCGGTCGCGTCGCCGTCGTAACCGTTGGGCACGTGGGCATAGGCCCAGATCGGATGAAGGTTGCCGTGCGAGCGCGAGGGGTCGGCGAGGTACTGCTGGCCGACGAGGACGAAGGGGCTCTCCGGCATGCGGCCCCGGTTGACCTCGCGCTCGGAGGCAACGATCTCCTCGAAGGAGCCGATCGCGTGGACGTTGCCGGCCCTACGTGCCGGCTCCGCCGTCCAGGGCACGCCGCCCTCGACCGCGAGGTCGACCTTGAATGCGGCCGGGCCATGTCGGTAGCGGCGGTAGGCGCGCGCAATCCGTGCCGGCAACCGTCCCCCGGCAAGGTCGGCGACCGCCCTCGGGGAGAGGTCGAGGACGACGGCATCGGCCGCTGGCAGCTCGTCCAGCGAACGCACCGGCCGGCCGAACTCGATCCGGCCGCCGTGCTCGCGTATGGCAGCGGCGAGAGCGTCGGCGATCGCCTGCGAGCCGCCGCGCGCGACCGGCCAGCCGTTGCTGTGGCAGGCGCACGTCAGTGCCATGCCGACGGCAGAGCCGAGCGGACGCGAGAAGGGGCTGAACGAGTGTGCAGCGGTGCCACCAAACAACCCCCGCGCCTGAGGCGTCGGCAGTGCGCGCGCCAGCACCGAGACCGGCGGCAGGGCGCGCAGGCCGAAGCGCGTCAGGCGGAGCGGGTGTCGCGGAAAGTGCAGCAGCGGACGCATCGTGTCCTCGCTGAGCGCGTCAAAGTGCCTCGCCCCGGGGCCAAAGAGCCGCTTCCAAGCGGCGCCCGCGGATCCGAGCCCAGCCGCCGTCTGCTCGATCGAGTGCAACATCACCGCGGCGCCACCGTCGTCGAAGGGATGAGCGAGATCGACTTCGGGCCAGGCCCACTCGAGCCCGTGCCGCTCGAGGCCGAGTGCGTTCAGGGCTGGGGAGTTGGGTGAGAAGGGATGGGTCGCCGAGCAATCGTCGTGCAGCAGTCCCGGCAGGGTGAGCTCGCTGGTGCGGGTACCGCCGCCGACCGTCGCCGCCGCCTCGAGCACGGTCACCCCCACCCCCCGCGCGGCCAGAGTCGCCGCCGCGGCGAGGCCGTTGGGGCCCGCTCCGACGACGACCGCCTCGCTCACTGCCCAGCCTTCCGGTGCGCTTTATGTCCCTGTGAGGTGCAAAAGGCGCACCGGAAGCTCATCCCTGCGCCACCTCGACCGGGAAGGGACGCCCGTCGAGCCAGGGCTGGCGCTCCGCCATGTCGGCGACGTTCACCCAGCCCTCCTCGACCAAGCCGTCGGCGGCGTCGAAGATGCGGTAGCGCTGACACTGCACGTGCGCGGGCTGGGACTCGAGCACGACCGCCCGCACTTCGCCCGATTTGAAGCGGCAACGCTCCTGGATCGCCGCCAGCAGGCGCTGATCGTGGAAGTGGCCGTCGCCGAAGTTGTAGCCGAGCACCACCCCGGCGACCAGCTCCCCCTCGCGCACGTCGTACTCCTCGACATCGTCGACGGCGCGCTGCACGAGCCCGTTGAGGGCGCGCCCGTGCGAGTGCATCGAGCGGAACGCGAGACCTTTGTAGATCAGCACGTCGATCATCTCGGGGTCATAGAACTTGGCGAGCTGCTCGGTGACGATCGGCGCCGGCTTGACCAGCTCGCGGTCGAGCTTCGCCTCCGCTCCACCTTTGCGGAACAGCCACTGGCTGGTCGCCCAGTTGCCAGCGTAGTAGCGCATCGAGGGCAGGAAAGAGACCAGGTCGGGGCGGAAGTTGCCCAGCACCGGGAAGCCGATGCAGGGGACGGCAAGGATCGCCAGCAGCAGCGGGTCGTCGATCGTCGAGAGCGGCGTGTCGCCGTAGTGGCCAAAGAGGAAGAGAAGGCCGAAGATCATGAAGATGTTCCACTCCAGCGGCACCGCCAGGGGGAAGGTGGAGAGGATGTGGAGGTGAAAGATCACCATCCCGGCGACGGCGATGGTGCCGATCACACCACCCTGCGAAACGAGCAGGATCAGCGGCAGGGTGAACTCGATCACGGTGCCGAGGTGGGCCGCGAGCGCACCGACCGAAGAGGGTCGTAGATCCTCGGGGTGATCCCGGTAGAGGCGCCGCTTTGCCGCCCGCCAGCGGTTCCACGGCGTGTTGCTGATCATCACCGTGACGACGAAGGGGAAGTGGCGGTTCAGCTTCGAGGACGCCGCCCCCCACCAGATGCAGACGAAGACGAGCTGCGCGGCGACGATCATGTTGGTCAGCGGGAAGAGGAAGATGATCGCGAGGGTGCCGTAGATCTCGGCGCGGGCGGCAAGAAAGGGGACCTTGTCGCGCAGCCCGAGCAGGACGAGGAGGGCGAGCATGACGCCAACCGCCACCGGGTCGAGGCGCCCGGCCGCTGCCGCCGTGGCGTCGATCCCACCGGAGAGCAGCAGGTTGAGGGCGGCCGCGATCAGTCCGGCGTAGAGGGCGACGTCGAGGAGCGTGCGCCGCGTGCCACGGGTGAGCGGGACTCGATCGGGCCAGGGCGGCAACCGGGTCGTGCCCGGCCGCAGCCAGTAGAGGACGCCGCCGATCATCGGCGAGAAGCGCAGGGTCAGCGGCAGCGAGCCGGCGCCGAGGCCGAGCACCTCCCAGAGCATCGTCCAGATCACCGCCTTCTGGAAGACGATCGGCTCGGTCCACCAATTGCCGAGGTTGCCGAGGCCGCCCAACCCCTCGGTCGTCGCCGAGATCACCAGCAACCCGCCAAGGGCGTAGACGATCAGCTTGACCACGTAGAGCAGGTAGACGAAGTAGGGAGTGCCGAACCCGTTCAGCGCCCAGTCCTGCGCCAGCACCTTGATCCGCTCCAGGTGAGGGCGACGTTTCCACTCCTCGTAGGGGAGCGGCGGCGGGGCGGGCTGCGTGAAGCTCATGCGCAGGTCGAATCTACCGCCACCGAATCGATGCTGCCCTAGGCTGCCGGTGATGCCCGCGCCCTTGCTCGCAGTCGACGCCCCCTCGATGCTCTTCCGCGCCTTCTACGCGCTGCCGGACTCGATCGTGGGACCGGACGGCAAGCCGGTCAACGCCCTGCTCGGCACCGCCAACCTGATCCTGCGCGAGGTGGAAGTCCACGAGCCGCGCGCGGTGGTCCTCTGCTTCGGCCCCGACGCCGCCTCCTACCGGACCGAGCTATACCCCGCCTACCACGCCGAGCGCGAGGCAGCGATGCCCGACGACCTCTCGCCGCAGTTCGCCGCCAGCCGCGACTTCTTCGAGGCATTCGGCTGGACCGTGGCGACGAGCGATTCGCTCGAGGCCGACGACCTGCTCGGCACCTACGCCCGGCGGGAGGCGGAGTCCGGCGGGCAGGCCCTGCTGTTGACCGGCGACCGCGACATGTACCAGTGCGCCGGCGAGCACGTCACCGTCCTCTACGTCAAAACCGGCGGCGGCAAAGGCGCCGAAGAGGTCGGCCCGGCGGAGGTGCGCGAGCGCTACGGCATCGACCCGGAGCTGGTGCCCGACTTCATCGCCCTGCGCGGCGATCCCTCCGATGGCCTGCCGGGCGCCAAGGGGGTCGGCCCGAAGACCGCCGCCGAGCTGCTGCGCCGCCACGGTAGCCTCGAGTCGATCCTCGACAACGCGATCCGCGAGCCACGGCCGAAACTGCGAGGCGCGCTGATCGATGCCCGCGAGGAGCTGCTCGCCTTCAAGGACATCGCCACTTTGCGCGACGCCGGTGTCGAGCGCCCGCCCGACCACGCCACCGATTGGGCCGGCGCCGCCGCGGCCGCCCGCGAGCACGGCATGAACC
>JBAREU010000391.1:0-1886 GCA_049796515.1 Solirubrobacterales bacterium | reverse complement strand
CAGGGGATGCGCTGGCTGCGCGACCTGCTGCGCGAGCAGGCGGCGAGCGGGCGCACCGTGCTCGTCTCCAGCCACCTGCTCGCCGAGGTCGCCCAGACCGCGGATGAGCTGGTCGTGATCCGCAACGGGAAGCTCGTGGTCAAGGCATCGATGGCTGAATTCACGGCCGGCGAGGCGACCCGGATGCGGGTGCGCGCTTCGGACCCCGACGGGTTGGCAGCGGGCCTTTCGGGCCGCGGGGCGGGCGTGGAGCGCGATGGGGAAGCAGCCCTGCTGGTCAGCGGGACGACCGGCGAGGAGATCGGCGCGTTGGCGCTGGAGCTGGGGATAGCGATCCACGAGCTGGCGCCGCTGCGGTCGAGCCTGGAGGAGCGTTTCCTTGAAGTGACCGGCGAGGAGGCGGGGACGTGAAGCTGCTGCGCGCAGAGGCGCTGAAGCTGCGCACGGTTCGCACGACCTGGTCGATGCTGGGCGTGGGGCTGTTCGTCGAGGCCCTCTTCGCCGGTCTCTATGTCGGCCTGGTCTCGCTCGATGACGTGGGGCCGATCCGCGAAGTCCAAACCGGCACCGGCCTCCTGATGGTGATGCTGCTCGTCCTCGGCGTCCTCACGATCACGACCGAGTTCCGCCACGGCACCGCCAGTACGACCTTCCTTGCGGCGCCCCGCCGCCACCCGGTGCTGGCGGCGAAGCTGGGTGCGGTGCTCGGCGCTGGACTGCTCGCCGGGCTCGCCTACGTCGGGATCAACGGCGGCCTGGCCCTGCCGCTGTTCGAGGCGCGGGAAGGGAACCTGCCGCCAACCGGCGACCTCGTCTCGGTCTACGCGGGAGTGGTCGTCTCCTTCGCCCTGCTCTGCGCCTTCGGCCTCGGCGTCGGCGCGATCGTCCGCAACCAAGTCGGCGCGATCATCACGGCGATCGCCTTCTTCTTCGTCCTCTCGCCGCTGCCGGAGCTGCTTCCCGGCGACATCGGCGACTACTTCCCGGCGCAGGCGGTCGGCTCCCTGCACGGGCTGCCCGAAGCAACCGAGGAGGGACTTGGCCAGGTTGCCGGCGGGCTCGTCCTCGCCGCCTGGTCGGCAGCGTTGGTCCTGATCGGCACGTTTCTGATCGGCCGGCGCGACCTCAACGAGTAGAAAGAACCTCCCGCAAAACGCCGTTAGTCTGGTGAGATGCTCCAGGCCCGCTCGGCTGTATTACTGGTGGCGATTGCGGCGGCTTGCTGCCTGTCCGTGGGCAGCGCCGGGGCGGCGACCAGCGGCTCCTTCGATGACCCGGTCGGCGACTCGCTCGAATTCGCCCCCGACCTGGGTGCGACCACGGTCACTATCGGCGACGACGAGACGATCTCGGTCGACACGCGGATAACGCCGCGCCCGCCCGCGTTCTGGGGCGGCTGCGCCTACTACGTCGTCGGCACCTGCGTCCCGGCCGACATGACCGTCACCTGGTACATCGATCACACCCCCGGCAGCGGCAGCGTCGCCGACGACGGCGCCGATGCCAAGGTCGTCGTCATCCCCCGCCGTGGCCAGACCTTCTGGGAGGGGTCGCGCTGGGACGCCGCCAATGGCAAGTTCACCGCGGGTGCGCAGCCGGCGGGGAGCGAAGACTCAGGCGGCGCGCGCTGGACCCTGCGCCTCGCCGACCTCGGCATCCCGCGACCGGCGACGCTGCGCATCTGGGCGATCTCCCTCTACAAGTCCTATAACGGCCTGGGCGTGCTGCTCAACTACGAAGACAAGGCGGGCCCGGGAACGGTCGCGGTCGAGGGGCCGCCTCCGGTCGCAGCCGGTCCAACCGTCAGCCCCGCCTGCAAGCGCAAGGCGGCGACGGTCAACCGCCTGCAGCAGCGACTGCGCGGCCTGCGGCGCGCGGTGCGGCGA
>JBAREU010000390.1:0-2725 GCA_049796515.1 Solirubrobacterales bacterium | reverse complement strand
GGGCTAATAGCCCGCCGTTTGTCCGGGCGAGAGACACCCCGCGCCCTCCAACCGCTCAGCTCGCGTCGCCGCCGGCGAACCCAGGCCGCGGGCGAGGATTCGGCCGAGCGCCCTCGCGCTGCGCCTTTTCCGGCTCCGGCGCCGGCTCGACCGGCTGCGCCGGCTCCTCCTCGTCGGCGAAGATCTCACTCTCCGGCTTGCCGTCGAGCAAGGCGACGAACTGCTCGGCGTCGATCGTCTCGCGATCGAGCAGGATCTTCGAGATCGTGTCGAGCTGCGAGCGCTTCTCGCCCAGCAGGTCCTTGGCGGTCTGGTGCGCGGCCTCGACGATGCGGCGGATCTCGTCGTCGATCTCGCGGGCGATCTCGTCGGAGTAGTCGGGTTCGGCACTGAATTCGCGACCGAGGAAGGGCTGGCCGCGATCGTGGCCGAAGACGCGCGGGCCAAGCCGCTCGGACATGCCGAAGCGCATCACCATCTGCTTCGCGGTCTCGGTCACCTTCTCCAGGTCGTTGGAGGCGCCGGTGGTGATCTCGCCGAAGACGATCTCCTCGGCGGCGCGCCCCCCCAGCGTCATCGCCATCGTGTCGGTCAGCTCGGCGCGGCTGGTGAGGAACTTGTCCTCGGTCGGCAGGCTGATCGTGTAGCCAAGCGCCTGGCCGCGGCTGATGATCGAGATCTTGTGGACCGGGTCGCAGTTGGGCAGCAGGTGGCCGACGATCGCGTGGCCGAGCTCGTGGTAGGCGGTGATCAGGCGCTCCTTCTCGCTCATCACCCGGGTCTTCTTCTCCGGGCCGGCAATCACCCGCATGATCCCCTCCTCGAGCTCGTGCATGGAGATCTCGCGCTTGCCTTGCCTGGCAGTGAGGAGCGCCGCCTCGTTGATCAAGTTGGCAAGGTCGGCGCCGGTGAAGCCAGGGGTCTGGCCGGCAAGCGCGTCGAGGTCGATCTGCTTGCCGAGCGGCTTGCCGCGGGTGTGGACCTCGAGGATCTTCTTGCGGCCCTTGCGGTCGGGGCGGTCGACGACGACCTGGCGGTCGAAGCGGCCGGGCCGCAGCAGCGCCGGGTCGAGGATGTCGGGCCTGTTGGTGGCGGCGATCAGGATGATGTTGTCTTTCATCTCGAAGCCGTCCATCTCGACCAGGAGTTGGTTCAGCGTCTGCTCCCGCTCGTCGTGGCCGCCCCCCATGCCGGCGCCGCGGTGGCGACCGACGGCGTCGATCTCGTCCATGAAGATGATGCAGGGCGAGTTCTGTTTGGCCTGCTCGAAGAGGTCGCGGACGCGGCTGGCGCCGACGCCGACGAACATCTCGACGAAGTCCGAGCCGGAGATCGAGAAGAAGGGGACGCCAGCCTCACCGGCGACAGCGCGGGCGAGCAGCGTCTTGCCGGTGCCCGGCGGCCCGTAGAGCAGGACGCCCTTGGGGATGCGGGCGCCGAGCGACTGGAATTTCTTCGGGTTCTCGAGGAATTCCTTGATCTCCTGCAGCTCCTGGACCGCCTCGTCGACCCCGGCGACGTCGCGGAAGGTGATTTTCGGCGCGTCGACCGACATCCGCTTCGCTTTCGATTTGCCGAAGTTCATCACGCGCGAACCGCCGCCCTGCATCTGGTTCATCAGGAAGATCCAGAAGCCGAAGAAGAGGACGAAGGGCAGGATGTAGGTGAGCAGCGAGAGCAGGCTGGAGCCACCGGTGCCCTTGACGGTCGTCGTGACGTTGTTCTGCTCGAGCTCGTTGAGCAGGCTCTGCTCGGTGTTGGGCGGGTAGCCGGTCGAGAAGCTCTCGCCGTTTTCGCCCTTTTCCTTGACGTCGAGCGTGTTGTCCTTGGTGTTGATCGTCACCTCGTCGATCCGGTTGGTGGCGATCAAGCCCGTCTTTGGCTTGACGAGTTCGTTGTAGGAGGGCGCCTTGGTCTCGGGGCCGGGGCTGATCACCCGCTGGGCGACGAAGGCGAGGATCACCACCAGCAGGATCGGGAAGGCCGCGCTTTTGAAAAAACGCCTCACAGGGAAAATTCAGCGTACCAGGGCAGTTTCGGCATCCGGCCGGGTTGGATGAGCGATCCCAATCATCTACTCGTCCAACGCCGCGACGTAGTCGAGGTTGCGGTAGCGCTGCGCGTGATCGAGCCCATAGCCGATCGCGAAGCGGTCGGGAATGCGGAAGCCGACGTAGCGGGGCTCGAGGTCGACCCGCAGGCGATCGGGCTTGGTCAGCAGCGCGCAGGCCTCGAGCGAGGCCGGGCGGCGGGCGTTGAGGTTGCGCATCAGATACTGGAGCGTCAGGCCGGAGTCGATGATGTCCTCGACGATGAGGACGTGGCGACCTTCGATCGGAGCATCGAGGTCCTTGAGGATCCGCACCACGCCGGAGGAATCGGTCTGCGAGCCGTAGCTGGAGACGGCCATGAAGTCGATCTCGCAGGCGACGTCGAGGTGGCGCATCAGGTCGGCGAGGAAGATCACGGCGCCCTTCAGCACCCCGATCATGAACAGGTCGCGCCCTGCGTAGTCCACGCCGATCTGCCTGCCCAGCTCGGCGACACGCCGCTGCAGATCCTCGCTCGAGACCAGGGTCTCGCCGATCGCCGACTCGCTCATCGGGAATTCACCCGCGGCAGTCTAGATGTGGGACGTGGTCAACGCTCGGCGCGGAGGGTGCCGCGTTCGGCAATCGCGCGGACGCCGCTGCCGAGGTCGAGCATCGCGGTCCCGGTGCGGCGT
>JBAREU010000389.1:0-1594 GCA_049796515.1 Solirubrobacterales bacterium | reverse complement strand
CCAAGGGACTGTTCGCGGGGCTGTTCGTTGCCGGCTTCGTGGTTGCGCTGCTCGATTCGACGATCCCGATTTTCATGGGGCGCATCGTCACGCTGATCACGTCCAATCCGCCGGACGAGCTGTTCGCGCGATTCTGGTCGCACCTCCTGGGCATGGCGCTGGTGCTGCTCATCGCGCGGCCGCTGGCGATGACGGCGCAGAACCTGATCGCCAACCAGGCGGTGGCGGCCAACGTGTCGAACCGCATCCGCTGGCAGAACCACTGGTACGTGGTGCGACAGTCGTGGACGTTCTTCCAGAACGACTTCGCCGGCCGGATCGCCAACCGCGTGATGCAGACCGGCCCGGCGATCCGCGAGACGCTGGTCGCTCTGCTCACCAGCGTCTGGTACATCCTGGTGTACGGCACCGCCGCGCTCATTCTGCTCGCGTCGGCCGATCCGATCCTCGCGCTGCCGATCGCGCTGTGGTTCGTCGGCTACCTCATCTTCCTGCGCATCATCGTGCCGCGCATGCGCGACCGCTCCAAGGAGGTCTCGGAGGGGCGCTCGATGCTGACCGGGCGCATCGTCGACAGCTACACCAACATCCTGACGGTGAAGCTGTTCGCCCGCGCGCGCGAGGAAGACGCCTATGTGCGCGACGCCATCGACCAGCACACCGGGCTGTTCTACCGCTCGCTGCGGCTCAACACGGTGTTCGGGCTGTGCCTGTCGACGCTCAACGCCATGATGGTCACCGGCACCGGCGCGCTGGCGCTGGTGCTGTGGAGCCAGGGCAAGGTCGAGGTCGGCACGGTGGCGATGGCGCTGCCGCTGGCCTGGCAGATCGTCAACATCGCCGGCTGGGTCGCCTGGCAGATCACCTCGATCTTCGAGAACATCGGCGTGATCCAGGAAGGCATGATGACCATCGCGCGGCCGATCACGCTCACCGACCGGCCCGACGCGCCCGACCTTGAGGTCACGCGCGGCGAGATCCGGTTCGATGACATACGCTTCGGCTACGGCCGCGAGGCGCTGGCGCGCGCCGACGGCACGTTGCGCTCGCGCGCGGTGATCGACGGCCTCACGCTCACGGTCAAGCCCGGCGAGAAGATCGGCCTGATCGGCCGCTCGGGCGCCGGCAAGTCGACGCTGGTGAACCTGCTGCTGCGTTTCTTCGATCTCGAAGGCGGCCGCATCCTGATCGACGGCCAGGACATCACCGGCGTCACGCAGGAGAGCCTGCGCGCCCAGATCTCGATGGTGACGCAGGATACGTCGCTCTTGCACCGGTCGATCAAGGACAACATCCGCTACGGCCGCCCGCAGGCGACCGACGCGGAGATCGTCGCCGCCGCGAAGCTCGCCCATGCCGACGAGTTCATTAACGATCTCGAGGACTGGAAGCAGCGCCGCGGCTACGACGCGCAGGTCGGCGAACGCGGCGTGAAGCTGTCGGGCGGCCAGCGCCAGCGCGTCGCCATCGCCCGGGTGATCCTCAAGAACGCGCCGATCCTGGTGCTCGACGAGGCCACCTCGGCGCTCGACAGCGAGGTCGAAGCGGCGATCCAGTCGTCCCTCGGCACGCTGATGGAGGGCAAGACGGTGAT
>JBAREU010000388.1:0-8214 GCA_049796515.1 Solirubrobacterales bacterium | reverse complement strand
GACCAGAGCAGTTCGCGCTTGCGGGCTATCTCCGCCGCCCAGACGGCGGTCTCGGTCGCCTCCTCGATTCGGCCGACGCCGGTCAGTGCCTCAGCGCGAACCGCTGCACGCCAGGCCTCCTGCTCATCGCCGCCGCCGGCGGCTTCACGGTGCAGGCGCTCTGCCTCTTCGAAGGACTCCAGCGCTCCTACGTAATCCTCCGCCGCAAGCTGTGCCGTGCCCAGGTTGCCGAGCGCCAGGCTGCGCGAGAAGATGTCGCCAAGGCGCTCCGTCAGCTCGCGGTTGCGCCGCCCGATCGCCACGCCCGCTTCGGGGTTGCCCTGCATCGCAAGGAGCATTGCCTTCGAGCCGCGGTTCCAGCTCGCCGTCTCCGGATCGCCCTGCTCCTCGGCGATCTGCAGTGACCTCTCCAACAGCTGTTCGCAGCGTTCGAGCTCGCCGTGCTCGCGGCAGACCATCGCCTTCGCCCACAGCGCCCAGGCGACAGGGCAGCCGATGATGATCCCAGCGCCGGCCGTGTGGTCGTCCCCGGCGAGCGTGAGGACCTCGTCGGCAGCGCGGTCGAGGGTCTCGAAGTCGGCCGCGCAGAGGTAGGCGTAGGCGCCGGCGGCGCGAATCGCGACGCGCATGTAGTCGTCGCCCGATTCATCAGCCAGCCGGTTCGCCTCCTTGACGCCGGCGATCCACTCCGCCGTCGTCTGCTCGAGCCCCGGCCGGGCCGAGCCCAGCATCTGCAGCAGGGCCAGCGCGCGTAGGTCGCCCGTGCGCGTGGCAATCTCCTCCGCCTCGGCCTCCAGCCGCACCACATCGTCACGCTCCATGCCGAGGCGCCAGGCGTAGTCGAGCTGGAACAACCGCGAGGAGAGGGCCAGCGCGTCGGTCTCGGGGCTTCGCTCCAGCTCGGCGACCAAGTCGGTGACCGAGCGCCACAGCCGCAGCGCGTCGTTGGGCCGGCTGTTGCCCGCCCAGTGAGCGGCGCGGGCGGCCCAGCGGCCGGCCTCCAGCGTCTCGCGGCCTTCCTCCATGTGATTGGCGATCAGCGCCGCCAGCTCCTCGTGCCGATCGGGGTTGAGCTCGATCATCGCCCGGGCGACGGCGGCGTGGGTCGCCGCCCGCTGCTCGGCCAGCTGCGTGCCGTAAGCGACCTCGCGGGTCAGCGGGTGGCGGAAGGCGAGGACCCGTTCGGGATAGAGCTCCAGCTCGTAGAGGAAGCCGGCGTCGATCAGCTCGCGCAGAGCATCCTCCCCCTGCGCGCTGTCGTCGAAGCCGCCGACGAGCGCCAGCGACCGCTCGCCGACCTCCTTGCCCGCCACCGAGGCCGCCTGCAGCAGGCGCTTCGCCTCGGGGCCGAGCCGGTCGATCCGCGCCGCCAGCACGGTCTGCACAGTCACCGGCACGCGCGCGTCCTCGATCGGGCGGACGAGCCTGTAGGCGCCGCGCTTGCCCTCGAGATAGCCACTCTCGGCGAGCTCGCGCACGATCTCCTCGGTGAAGAAGGGATTGCCCTCGGTGCGCTCGTGGATCAGCTCGCCGAGGCCGGCCAGCGAGGGGTCGTCGCCGGCGAGGTCGCGCAGCAACTCCCCGGTGCTCGCTTGGCCAAGCGGCTCGAGGGCGAGCGGGTGGTAATCGGGCGGGCCGGTCCAGGCTGGCTCGTATTCAGGGCGGAAGTTGACGATCGCCAGCGTCTGCGTGCCCTCGACGGAGCCCAGCAGTTCGCCCAGCAACGCCTCGCTCGCCTCGTCGATCCAGTGCAGGTCCTCGACGATCGTGACGATCGGGTCGCGGCGCCGGGGCGCCCGGATCAGCTTGCAGACGACCGCGCGCAGCGCCCGGTGGCGCGCCTCCGGGCTCAGCTGGGGGAGGGGATGATCGGGGTCCGGCACGCCGAGGAAGTCGAAGAGCAGCGGCAGGTCGTCGGCCAGATCCGGGTCGAGCAGCAGCGCCCGGCCGGCGATCTTCTCGCGCACGATCCGCTCCGGGTCGCCATCGGCGATGCCGAAGTAGGAGCGCAGCATCTGCAGCACGGGCATGAAGGGGATCTCGCGGCCATGCGACTGGGCCTGGCATTCGAAGACCTCGATGCCCTTCGCCCGGGTGCGCTCGGCGAACTCGTGGCAGAGCCTGCTCTTGCCGATCCCCGGCTCGGCGACGATCCCAACCGCGGCGCCCTCGCCGGCCTTGGCACGTCCCAACGCCTCCGCCAGCACGGACATCTCCTCGTCGCGGCCGACAAAGCGGGTGAAGCCCCGCTCGCGCGAGAGATCGAGCCGCGAACGGGCGGAGCCGACGCCGGCGAGCTCGAAGACGCGCACCGGCCGGCTGGCACCCTTGATCTCGAACTCGCCCAGGTCCTCCAGCTCGAAGAAGCCATGCGCCAGCTCCCCCGCAGCCTCGGTCAGGTAGGCCTTGCCGGGCTCGGCCAGGGCCTCCATCCGCTGCGCCAGCCCGACCGTGTGGCCGATCGCCGTGTAGCCCCCGTCGCCGCCGGTGCCGATCGCGCCGGCGATCACCTCGCCCGAGTTGACCCCGATCCGGGCGGAGAAGTTGAGCCCGTGCTTGCGGCGCAGCTCGGCGGCATACTCGGCGATGTCGTCGAGCATCCGCAGCGCCGCGTAACAGGCGCGTCGCGCATGGTCCTCGTGGGCGACTGGGGCGCCGAAGACGGCCATGATCCCGTCGCCGGTGAATTTGTCGACCGTGCCCTCGAAGCGGCGCACCTCGTCGGCGAGGATCGAGAAGAAGCCCTGCATGATCTGGCGCCACTCCTCCGGATCGTGCCGCTCGGCGAGATCCATCGAGCCCTTGACGTCGGCAAAGAGCACGGTGACCTGCTTGCGCTCGCCATCGACATCGATGCGGTTCGCACTGCTCACAGAGTTCCCATCGTACGCCTTGCCTGCACCTATACTGGCCCCACCAAACCGATTGACTGGTCAGTCAGCCAGCTTGAAAGAGGGTCGAAGTGCGTGTAGCGGCGGTGCAGCTCAACTCGAACGGGGACAAGGCGCGGAACCTTGCCGCCGCCGAGCGCTTCGTGCGCGCCGCAGCCGCCGATGGCGCCGAGCTGGTCGCGCTGCCGGAGAAGTGGAATCTGCTCGCCGCGGGTGAGGAGATCGCGGCAGGTGCCGAGGATCTCACCGGTCCTAGCCTCAGCGCCGCCCGCTCCTGGGCGCGCGAGCTGGGCATCCACCTGCTCGCCGGCAGCATCGCCGAGCGCGACGAGGACGGCGAGAAGGCCTTCAACACCTCGGTGCTGATCGACCCGGATGGCGCCGATCTTGCCGTCTACCGCAAGATCCACATGTTCGACGTCGAAGCCGGCGGGGTCGCCTATCACGAGTCCGAGCACGAGCAGGCGGGCGAGGAGATCGTCTCGGCGTCGCTGGGCGGGTTCGAGCTGGGCCTCACCGTCTGTTACGACCTGCGCTTCCCCGAGCTGTACCGGATCCTCGCCCTGCGCGGCGCTCGTTTGGTCGCCGTTCCCTCGGCCTTCACCGCCGCCACCGGCCGCGATCACTGGGAGGTGTTGCTGCGGGCGCGGGCGATCGAGAACCAGGTCTTCGTCCTCGCCCCCAACCAGGTCGGCGAGGCGCCGCCCCACTACAGCTCCTACGGTCACTCGGCGATCGTCGATCCCTGGGGCGCGGTGCTTGCCACCGCCGCCGAGGGGGAGTGCTTCGTCGCCGCCGACCTCGATCTCGCCGCGCAGGAGCGGGTCCGCGAGCAACTGCCGTCGCTTGCGAGCCGTCGCCCCGATGCCTACCGCTGGCCCCAACTGCTGGAGGCGCACGCCTGATGGCCAGCTCCCCCTCCAAGTCTCCGCCGGTCGACAAGCGTCGTCAGATCCTTGACGCCGCTGTCCGGGTCTTCGCCCGCCAGGGTTTCCACTCGACCCGCGTCGCCGACATCGCCGATGAGGCGGGCGTCGCCTACGGCCTCGTCTACCACTACTTCAAATCGAAGGACGAGGTCCTCAACGAGCTCTTCAGCGAGCGCTGGTCGCTGTTGCTGGCTGCGATCGAGGAGGCCGACCAGAGCGAGGGGACGCCGCGGGCCAAGCTAGAGGCCGTGGCCGGCTTCATCGTCGACTCCTACCGCCACGACCCGGAGCTGATGAAGGTGATCATCGTCGAGGTCACCCGGGCCGCCAACTCCTTCGGTCGCACGCACCTGGCCGAGATCCGCCGCGCCTACGACTCGATCGCCAAGATCGTCGCCGACGGGCAGGCAGCCGGCGCCTTCCGGGCCGACATCGATCCGACCTTCGCCTCGATGTCCTTCTACGGCGCGATCGAGCAACAGCTCTCGGGCTGGATCTTTGAGCTGATCCCTGCCTCCGAGTCCGACTTCGAGCAGGCAAAGGCGCTTGTAACCGCGACGATTTGCGACGGTCTCGAGCCTCGATAGGTAAGGTCGGGCTCCGATGGACAACGACATCGTCAAACGACTCGTCTGGAGCGGCATGCTGGCTGGGGCCGGCGCGCTGGCCAGCATCGTCGCCACCCGGGCCGCCGGAATCCTCTACCGCCGATTCTTCGACGAGGACCCGCCGGAGTAGCCCGAGCAGTGGCGGCCGATCCCACCCAGACTCCACCGCCGGGCCCCGACGACTCACCGCCGGGCTCCGACGACCGCTCGGTCGCCGAGCTCGTCTTCGACGTCTCCGAACGCGCCTCCTCGCTGGTCCGCGAGGAGATCGAGCTGGCCAAAGCCGAGGTAAGCGAGAAAGTCGGCAAGATCCTGCGCGGCTCGGTCGTCGGCGTCGCCGCCGGCACCTTCGCCTTCCTTGCCCTGATCTTGATCATGGAGGGGGTGGCCTGGCTGCTGGCCGAAGAGGTATTCGACGGCAACGCTTGGCCTGGCTTCTTCGTCGAGGCGGCGATCTTCCTGCTGATCGCGGCCGGCGCCGGCCTCTTCGCCTACCGCTCGGTCCAGGCCGGTGCCCCACCGGTGCCCGAGCAGGCGATCGAGGAGGCGAAGCAGATCAAGAGCACGCTGGAAGGTGAGGAGAAATGAACCAGCAGCGCACGCCGGCAGAGATCCGTCGCGACATCGATCGGCAGCGCCAGGACCTTGGCCGCTCGGTCGAAGCCCTGCGCGGCCGCGTCGCCGAGCTGACCGACTGGCGCCGCCAGGTCCGCGAGCACAAACAGCAGCTGGTCGCTGGCGCTGCAGTGGCCGGTTTCGTGATTGGCGGCCTGATGATGCTCCGCCGCCGGTCCTAGTCTTTACCTGCGATCGAAAAACCGGTGTGTAGTCGAGGCCGGGACGATAGGTAACACACTTTGAAGTTGTCATGTATGGTAATGCGTCGATCAACTCGATCGTTCAAGCGCAGGGGTTGCGTTCAGCTGAGGGATAGGAATTTTGGCGCCGACTTCCAGACAATCGACCATGATTGCCGTTTGCTTCATCGCGCTGATCGGGGCGATAGCGATCACTGCCCTCAGCGTCTACGAGGTCGATGACTTCCTAAGGGTGTGGGCTGTGATCGGCACTCTCGTGGGTGTGGTAACCGGCGCGGTGCCGTCGTTCTTCTTTTCGGCCTCGGCGGGAAAGGCCCAGGAAGAGCGCTCCCAAGCGGAAGCCAAAGTGCAGACCGTGCTCGGCCTCTCCGACGCCAACATTCTCGCCGACGCCGCGAAACTGCGCCCGGACCTCTTCGCCATCGAAGGTTCGGGTGAAGCCCCGGCCGAACCATCCAGCGGCGAAAGCCGCGGCTAGCGAATCCCTCGCTCCCGGCACGCGTTGACCGAACCACACTCCCCGCTCAAGAGGTTGGGATCGGAGAGCGGCTCGCTCCTGGCGGATCGCGACTGGCGTCATCGGCGGGTCGATTCCCTCACCGTCACCGACACGCTCAACGTGCGTACGCAGACCAGCGTCGACTTCAGCATCCCGCTTAGTGCGCCCGAGTTCCGCCTCGACGACGCGGACGGGAAGGGCGCAGGTGACGGAGGCCTGGAGGGACAGGCGCTCTTCTATCTCCCGGTCGCGGTCTTGTCGAAGTGGCCCCCGCTTGCGAACTTCGACCTGCGCGACGATTCCGGTCGCTGCCTGCCGCTGCTGACCAAACAGCGCAACCGGGAAGTCGACGCCGCGGCGCTGGCTGCCTTGGTGCCCGGTCCGTGCACTCACCTCCGGGCTGAACTCCTGAAGGCGCTCACAGCTGTCGTCGAAAGCGGGCCTCAACAGGCGCCGCTGCACCTGCGGCGATTCATGGAGCTACTGCTGCCGATCCTGCCGGCGGCTCCCCCTCCCGAACGCATCATGTGGGCGCTAGTCAAGGGTTGGGCGTCGGTGCTGTCGAACAACTCACTGTTGTGGGTTCCGGTCATTGGGTGTCGGGGCGATCGACATGTGGTCAAGTTCGCTTTCGAGCAGTACCTCGACGGCTCGCTGCATTTCTGGAAACGGGTGGAACAGTCGTTCAGCTTCGCTCCAGTGATCAGCTCGATCTCGATCCCCCAGGTGGCAGCAGTGCGCAGCTACCACCTTCAGTTCGAGGCTCCGCGTGATCTCGAAGTGGTTTCAGCCAGCCTGCAGCTCGGCGCGGGCCCTCCCTCTCGTATTCCCGGGGCCAACTCGCCCCAGCCCGCTTCGCCTGGCCTTGTCGAAAGCATGCCCCGGCTCTCGCGTCGCTTCCTCCGCTGGTTCTCGCGCCTGCTGCACAGTGCCGCCGACGCGGCCGGTGCCGGGCTGCGGGAGTATCTCGACTCGGCCACCGAGTACGAGAACGCGCCTCGACGGGGCCGCCGCAGCGACGACGAGCCCAAGCGAGGCGAACCGTACAAACGGATAACTTCCCGCCGCGCTCACCTGTACGTCAGCGAACCAGCCCGTGGCCTCCCGGTCGGTGTCATCCAGATCGGGATTCGAGCGGCCCGCGTGGGCATCATCACCGGTTCCTTCATCGCCAGCGTGTTGATTGCGATCGTGATGAGCGTCTACGCCATCGCGGCCTCGACGATTACCGACGAACACCTGCCAGCCGCGGTCACCGTGCTCGTCTTGGTGCCCGGCCTGATCGGCTACCTGGCGGTTCGCCCTAACGAGCACCCGCTGCTTCGCCGCAGCGTTCGCAGCGTTCGTCTCCTGCTCTTGCTTGCGGCGAGCGTACCGATATCCGCAGCCGTGCTCCTGGTCGCGATTGGCAACGGAGAGGCCGTCCAATGGACGTGGGCCGGCCTTACGTTTCTCTCCTGGATGCTCGCTGGTCTGCTCGCGATCAGTTGGCTTCTGCCGCCGGGCCGGTCCCCCGACGAGCTCTGAGCGAGGCGTCACCCACCCTTGTCAGTATCGCTCTCGCGTTTTCTAGCCGTCGCCATCGCCGTCTTCGGGTTCGGCTTCAGGCTGCTGCGCGTTCGGTGCCCCGATCGTCTTCAGAACCTCCTCTGCCTCCTCGGAGTCGAGCAGGGCCGACGGCAGTTCGTCCTCGAGCGGCTCGAGGTAGATGCCGACGTTGGCGGAGGAACGGATGTACCAGTCGGAGCGCTCATCGAAATGCTCTGCCTCGAACCGCCTGATCGGTTCGGGGACTATCTCGTTGTAACGTCGGTCGGCTGCCATTGATTTCCCCACTCTTGGGTGATCCCAGAGTGGACGACTGGGATATTTGCCCTGCATATAGTGCCACACTGTTAGCGCCAAAGATAGGGTGAACTCTCCTCGAATATTTGGCCAGCCAGCCAGTCATTTGGTCCACCCGACCCGCTAAGGGTTGTGTGACTCAGCCGAGTACCGACTTCGAGACGCTGCCGATTCCAAGTAGTCCCGGCCCCACGTGGGCGCCGAGGACGGCGCCTATCTCGGAGACGAAGGCGGGCTCGCAGCCGAAGATCTCACGGCCGTCGTCGACTAGGCCGGCGGCCGTCTCGTCGTCCTGTATGTACTGGACCACCCAGGCGTCGAGGCCGGACTCGTGGCGCTCGCGGGCGTAGTCGCGCAGGCGTTCGATCGAGCGGGCGCGGGTGCGGACGCGCTCGATCGGCGTTATCTCCTCCTCCAGCGTCAGGATCGGCTTGATCTTCAGGGCCGAGCCGATGAAGGCGCTGGCACCGCCGATCCGCCCACCGCGCCGCAGGTACTCGAGGGTGTCGATCGCGAACCACATCTTCAGCTCCTCGCGGGTCTGCTCGGCCCGCGCCAGCACCGCCTGGGCGTCGCCGCCCGCCTGAGCTGCGGCGGCGGCGCCGAGCGCGCAGAGGCCCATCC
>JBAREU010000387.1:0-14519 GCA_049796515.1 Solirubrobacterales bacterium | reverse complement strand
GGAGGATGTTCCCAGACGCCGGTCCGGCTGTCGTCAGGCCCCAGGTGGGTACATACCCGCGCGCCCTGTCCAAGGGCTGAATGCAAACTAGATTCATTCTCATTAGTCTCTCGGGACTCTTGCTCGAGCCCTTCCAGCTTCCCTTCGTCCAGCGTGGGTTGATCGAGGTGCTGATCCTCGCCATCCCCGCGGGCCTGCTCGGCACCTGGATCGTGCTGCGCGGTCTCGCCTTCTTCTCTCACGCCGTCGGCACCGCCACCTTCCCGGGGCTGGTGCTCGCCGACGGGCTCGGCTTTGCCGCTCCCCTCGGCGCCTTCGCCGCCGCCATCGCCTTTGCCACAGGCGCAACGGCCCTTCGCGGCCGCCGCACGAGCCAAGACGCGGTGGTCGCGCTGGTCCTCGTCGGCTGCCTCGCCTCCGGCGTGATCCTCGCCAGCGACGTGTTCGGCTCGGGCTCGAACATCGAGACCCTGCTCTTCGGCAGCCTGCTGTTGGTCGACGGTGGCGATCTGGTGCTCGCCGCGGGGGCAGCCGCGGCGACCCTCCTCGGCAGCGTCTTGATCGGCCAACACTGGCTCCACTCCGGCTTCGACCCCTCCTTTGCCGATTCGACCGGCCCGAGCTCCCGGCTCTTCGACGCGGTGCTGCTCGGCCTGGTTGCGCTGGCGATGGTCGCGGCCCTGACCGTGGTCGGCGCGCTGCTCGTCGCCGCCCTCTTCGTCGTGCCGGCGATCACCGCGCGGCTCCTTACCGACCGGCTGCTGAGCTGGCAGCTGCTCAGCATCGGACTGGTCGCCCTGGAGGGGACGATCGGACTCTGGCTCTCGGTCAAGACCAACGCGCCGCCGGGGGCGACGATCGCCTGCGTCGCCGGCGCCACCTTTGCCGTGGTTGCTCTCGCCCGGACGGTAGTCCGCACTCCGCGTTCCGTGCCGATTGCGACGACGCTGGCGGTGTTGACCTTGCTCGGAGTTGGCTGCAGCAGCCAATCCAGCGGTGAGGACGGCCGGGTGACGGTGGTCGCAACGACGACCCAGGTCGCCGATTTCGTGCGCGAGGTCGGCGGAGGTGCAGTCGAGGTCGAGCAGATCCTCCAGCCCAACAGCGATCCGCACGATTACGAGCCGCGTCCCTCTGACGTCGAAGCCGTGGCGGGGGCGGAGCTGGTGTTCGTCAGCGGGCGCGGCCTCGACGATTGGGCCGAGGGGCTCGTCTCCGACAGCGGCGGCGACGCCCGGATCGTCGATCTCGGCACGATGGGGCCGATCCGCCTCTCAGATGAGGGGGAGCATGTAGGGGCAGTAGGTCACGGACACGGACATAGGCACGAGGACGAATCGGATCTGGACCCCCACTGGTGGCACGACCCCCGCAACGTCGAGGCCGCGGTGCCGGGGGTCGAGAACGTACTCGTGGTCGCCGACCCCTCCCGCAAAGCCGAGTTCATCCGCAATGCCGATGCCTACCTGGCCGAACTGAAGGCACTCGATTCCGGGATTGCCGAGTGCGTCGACTCCGTCCCTCCTACGCAGCGCAAGCTGGTCACCGACCACGACGCCTTCGGCTACTTCGCCAACCGCTACGGGATAGAGGTCGTCGGCGCGGCGATCCCCTCGCAGACGACTCAGGCCCAGGCGTCGGCCAAGGACCTGAGCGAGCTGGCGAAGACGATCGAAGCCGAGAAGGTGAAGGCGATCTTCCCCGAGAGCTCCCTCAGCGCCGACGTCGTCGAGGCGATTGCCCGGCAGACCGATGTCTCGGCCGAATACACGCTGTACGGCGACACGCTCGGCCCCGAGGGCTCCAGCGGGGACACCTACCTGCGGATGGAGGAGGCAAACGCCGACGCCATCGTCCGTGGATTCACCGGAGGACGCCGCGGATGCGCACTGAACCCCTGATTGAGGCGAGCGGCCTCGCCGTTGGCTACAACGGGGAGGCGGCGATCTCCAACGTCGCCTTCTCCCTCGCACCGGGCGAACGGATGGCGCTGCTGGGCCCGAACGGCGGCGGCAAGACGACGCTGTTGCGGGCGCTGCTCGGCGAGTTGCGCCCCCTTGTCGGAGAGCTTCGCGTGGAGGCTCGCTGCGCAACCGTGCCGCAGACCGAGCGCGCCCAACTCGACTATCCCGTCTCCGCGCTCGACGTAGCGGCAATGGGTGCGCTCTCCAGGCTTCCCTGGTGGCGACGGCCAGGTCGGCGCGACCGCGAGGTCGCGATGGAGGCCCTGCAAAAGGTCGGCCTCGGCGACGTCGCCAGGGAGACCTTCGGCAAGCTCTCCGGCGGCCAGCGCCAGCGCGTCCTGATCGCGCGCAGCCTCGTGCAAGACGCTCAGACCCTGCTCCTGGACGAGCCCTTCTCCGGCCTCGACCGGCCCAGCTCCGAAAGGCTCGAGGCGCTGGTCGAGGACCTTGCATCTGAGGGTCGCGGGGTGATGATCGCAACCCACGACCTCGAGCAGGCGCGGCGCTGGGACAGCGTGCTCTGCCTCAACCGAGTCCAGGTCGCCGTCGGGCCCCCGGAGGACGTGCTCGACCTAGCCGTCCTCGAAGAGACCTACGGCGGGACGATCGTCGAGCTGCCCGGTAGCGATGCCCGCGCGATCCTGCCTCCCCACCACCACTGATGCTCGAACCGCTACAGGACGAGTTCATGCGCCGCGCCATCGTCGAGGTGACCTTGATCGGCATCGTTGGCGGAGCACTCGGCTGCTGGGTCGTCCTCTACCGACTCTCCTATGCCGCTGAGTCCCTCGCTCACTCGATCTTCCCCGGCCTGGTCATCGCCTCGCTGGCGGGGTTGCCGCTGATCGTCGGCGGCATCCCCGGCGTCGTCGTTGCCGCGTTGGCGATCGCGGCGGCATCGCGCATACCGGGGGTCAGCCGCGAGGTGGCGATCGGCGTGGTCGTCACCACCCTCTTCGGCCTCGGCGTGCTGCTGGCACTCTCGCCCGACTCTCCTGCCGGCCTACAGGAGATCCTCTTCGGCGACATCCTCGGTCCCACCGACGCCGACCTGGCGGGTGCGGCCGTTCTGGCTGCAATGGTCGGCTGCGGCCTGCTCGTCCTGCACGGCCGGCTATTGGCCGGAGGCTTCGACCGCGGCGCCGCACGCTCGCTGGGCGCCTCGCCAGGGCTTACCGAAGCCGCCCTGCTGGTCCTACTCGCGGTGGCAATCGTCGTCGCCGTGCAAGGGCTCGGCAACCTGCTCGTGGTCGCCGTCTTCGTCGGCCCGGCGGCTGCTGCCCGTCAGCTCACCGACCGGATCGCGCCGATGATCGCCCTCGCCGTCACGATCGCGGTTCTCGCCGGCATCGGCGGCCTTTACCTCTCCTACTACGCCGGGACGGCCGGCGGTGCCTCGGTTGCCCTGGCCATCCTCGCCCTCTACCTGCTGACGTTGCCGCTCGGCAGGCTGCTGTCAGCACGCTACGAAAAGCGAGCCCCCGCCGAGGCTACGATCGCCTGATGCCAGCCGCGAGGGACACGGCCTGGGAGCAGCACGCGCTGGAGGCGCTTGGCAAGGCGGGCTACCGACGCGGCGGCGCCCGCACCGCCGTTGTCGAAGCACTCGCCCGTCACGATTGCGCGGTCACCGCCCTGGAGCTGGAGAAGGAGCTGCGTCGTCGCAAGGTCTCGGTCGGCCGGGCCAGCGTCTACCGCGCGCTCGAGCTATTGGAGGAGCTTGGCCTCGTGCAGCGCTTCGAGGCGGCAAGGGGCATCGCCAGCTATGAGCGGGTGAATCCCAACGGGCACCACCACCATCATGCGATCTGTCGTCGCTGCGGCCGGGTGGAGCCCTTCGAGGATCGCGACCTGGAGCGGGCGATCGAGCAGGTGTCGGGCCAGGTTCCCTTCGAGGTCGCCGAGCACGACGTCGTGCTGCGCGGCCTCTGCGAGAGCTGCGCGAACTAGACCCGCTGCAGGTGGCTGTCGTTGAACCCGCTCGGGTACTTGAGGCCGAAGCCGAGCGCACGGTCGATGCCGATGTGCGCGAGCCAGGCGAGCGCCACCTGAACCAGGACCGAGCCATCGGTCAAGACGCCGATCGCGCCAACGATCAGTGGCAAGGCGGTGGTGTGGGCCAGGTTGTAGGTGAGCGTGCCCACCCTCAGCCCGACGAGGAAGCCCAGCAGCGAGAGATCCACCGCGATCAGCAGCACGATCAGAGCCAGGATGCTGTAGTCGAGATGGAGATAGACAGCGATCGCCGCCCCGGCGAGGACGACCCCCTCGAGGCGCAGCAGCAGACCGGGCGTGCGATCGATCGCAACCACCGATCTAAGAGACTCCCGCCGCGCTCATGCATCCAATGTACGGAAGCCGAGCCAAACGAGGAGAACGGGGCAGCCAGGACTCGAACCTGGAATCGCCGGTTTTGGAGACCGGTTTTCAATCCTGCCAGATCGCTCTAGCAAGCGACAAAAGCGCTCACTCTTGACTCAGGGGAATGCGAAAGGGAATGAAAGCTCGCCGCAATATGAAGCCGCTAGCCCAGAACCTCGACCTCACAACGAACTCCGGAAGCCCGCCCCAATGGCCCGTCAGCGGTCAGGAACAAAGCATCGAGAGCCTCGGCCAGAGCCACATAGGCTGCGTCGTAAGCGGTGAGGTTGTCGCGCAGTTCCCAGATGCGCGACAAAAGAGGCAGATGTGGAACCCGGCGTAGTGGCAATGCCGCGAGATCGGTCAAAGCCTGACCCGATCGCCGGTCATCGAGCCTCCCAGCGCGAGCCGCGCGTCGCAGAGTCGAAACGACCTCAAGGTCTACCAGCTCAGGTGCAGTCAGCTGCTCTCCACGCAGGCGCTCGCGAACACCGTCGCCATCGACGCCGTCATCAGCGAGAGCCGGCGCGAGTACTGAAGCGTCAACGACGATCACGCCGCGCGCCGGCGCTCGTCGCGCAACGTCTTTACAGCGAAGGAGAGCCCCAACGAGCCGCCGGCTCGCGCCCCAGCGCGATCGAGGATCTCGTCCAACGTCTCTTCCTGCGCCTGCTGCTTGAGACTGGCAAGCAGGTACTCTTGCAAGGACTGGCCAGCCGTCGCGGCGCGTCGCCGCAACACGAGGTGGACGTCGGGAGGGACGTTCTTTATCTGAACGCTTGGCATGACGGTCACTTTAGCGCCAAACTAGCGCCATCACAAGCTGTTTGGCGTAAACGATGTTCTTGGCCGTTACCGACGGTCCGGGTCGTAGGACTCGGCGAAGGACATCTCCGCCAGCCAGCGCTTGAACTCGGGATCGTCGCTGAAGCGCTTGAACAGCTCGGTGTTGTCGCGGAGGAGCCCCTGCATCGCCCGGCTAAGCGCCTGGTCGTGCTCGATGCGGGCGTTCTGGCGGTCGCTGTTGACCATCGCGTTGCGGTATGCGGGATCGGCTCCGACCCTGCCCGGCAACTCGGCGACAGTACGCCTGACCCGGTCGGCATCGTCCCACTCGACATCCCCGAAGAGGTCGTTGAAGGTCTTGACGATGCTGGAGAGGCGGTCGAGCTCGGGCTCGGGCCTGCCGCCGCCCCCGTCCGCCGGCACGGGCCCCACCTCGGCGTCCTCGTCCTCCAGCGCGATCGCGATCGTCTCGCGCTTTTCGGCCCGGTAGCTCTCCATGTCGACCGTCTCCAGGATCCCCCGCGAGAGGTCTTCTTCCTTCGGTGCCGGCAGCTTCGGGATCAGCAGGTTGAGGAAGATCGAGAGTTCCTCCCACTCGGGGTTCGCGTAGGGAAGGATCGAGCTGAGGAAGCCGTAGCTGCGCACGAACGCCTTCGCATCCCCTTTGAACCCCACCTGCTCGTCCTCGTCGAGCTGCTCGTTGTAGGTGGCGACGCAGGTGTCGAGAACGAAGTCGAGCTGCTCCCGCGGGGCGCCGTCGAGAAAGAGGCGCACCAGCTCGCGCACCTCGGCGTCGCCGAACACCTCGGCCATGTAGAGCCGGGCGCGCAGGTCGTGCAGCCGGTTCGGATCGGTCTCCTGGCTGAGGATCGTCGTCCGGTAGTAGTCGGAGAACGCCGCCTCAATCGTCTCGGCGTCGTTGGCGAAGTCGAGGACGAAGGCGTCGTACTTGCCGGGGTGAGCGCGGTTAAGGCGGGAGAGCGTCTGCACCGCCTGCACGCCGCTGAGAATCTTGTCGACATACATCGTGTGCAGTAGCGGCTCGTCGTACCCGGTCTGGAATTTGTCGGCGCAGACGAGCAATCGGTAGGGGTCTTCGCGGATCTTCTCGACAATCGAGTTCGAGGGGAAGCCGTTGAGCGAGGCCTCGGTCACGGACCTGCCGCCGTACTCGTGCTCGCCGGAGAAGGCGACGATCGCCTCGATGCTGCTGCGGCGCTCACGCAGGTAGGCCCTGATCGCGTGGAAATACTCCAGCGCCCGTTCGATGCTGCCGGTGACCACCATTGCCCGTGCCTGCCCGCCGATCTTCCGCGTCCCCAAGACCTCGTCGTGGAGGTGGTCGACGACGATCTTCGCCTTGACCCCGATCGCGTGATCGTTGCCCTCGACGAAGGCCCGCAGCTTGCTGCTCGCCCTGCGGGTGTCGAACATCGGGTCGTCGTCGACCGTGGCGACCAGCCTGTAGTAGCTGGCGACGGTGGTGTAGTGGGCGAGCACGTCAACGATGAACCGCTCCTCGATGGCCTGCTTCATCGTGTAGGTGTGGAAGGGTCGGTGCTTGGTCTCGCCGCCCTCGTCAAAAGGCTCGCCGAAGATCTCCAGCGTCTTGTTCTTGGGCGTGGCGGTGAAAGCGAAGTAGCTGGCGTTGGGGAGCATCTTCTGCGCCTCGATCAAACGGTTGATCCGGTCCTCGAAGCTCTCCTCCTCCTCATCGTCGCCTGCTCCGCCGGAGAGAGCCCGGCTCATCGCCCTCGTCGTCTTTACCCCCTGGCTCGAGTGCGCCTCGTCGATCACGATCGCGAACGAGCCGTCGGCATGGGCCATGCCGATGTCTTCGAGGATGAAAGGGAATTTCTGCACGGTCGAGACGATGATCTTCTTGCCGCTCTCGATGAACTGGCGCAGGTCGCCGGAGCGCCGGGCGTGGCCGACGGTCGCGCCGACCTGCGAGAACTGCTTGATCGTCGCGTCGATCTGCCGGTCGAGGATGCGGCGGTCAGTGACGACGATGACCGAGTCGAAGACAGGGTCGCCGTCGCGCTTCAGCCCGATCAGGCCATGCGCGAGCCAGGCGATCGAGTTCGACTTGCCACTACCGGCCGAGTGCTGAACGAGGTAGCGGTGGCCAGCGCCGCGCTCGCCGGCGTCGGCCAGCAGCTGCCGAACGACGTCGAGCTGGTGGTAGCGCGGGAAGATCTGGGTCGAGGACTTGCGCCCCGTTCTCGGCTCTTTCGTGGTGAGCAGCGCCGCGTAGTGCTCGATGACCTCGGTGAGGCTGCCGGGGGAAAGCGTCTGCCGCCAGAGGTAGTCGGTCTTCAGCCCCGTGGGGTTCGGAGGATTCCCCGCGCCACCGTTGTAGCCGCGGTTGAAGGGCAGGAACCACGACTTATCCCCGTCGAGCCTGGTGCAGAAGCGGACCTCGGCGTCGTCTACGGCGAAGTGGGCGAGGCAGCGGCCGAAGCGGAAGATCAGCTCCTTGGGGCTGCGGTCGCGTTTGTACTGCGCGACCGCGTCCTCCACGGTCTGCTTGGTGAGGCTGTTCTTCAGCTCGAAGGTGGCGACAGGCAGGCCGTTAACGAAGAGCGCCAGGTCGAGGGCGAGCCGGGTCTCGTCGCTGCTGTAGCGCAGCTGGCGGGTGACGACGAAGCGGTTGGCCGCGTACCGCTCCGCCGCGGTGGGATTGCCGGGCGAGGGCGCCCCGTAGAAGAGGTCGACGTTCAGCGGCCCGTGCTTGACGCCGTTGCGCAGCACGTCGACGATCCCGCGCGAGGTGATCTCGCCTTGGAGCCGAGCGAAGAAGCGACGACGCGTCGTCCCGTCGTCGCGAATCTCGGCGGCCTCGGCGACCTCGGGCTGCGTCGCCTCTAAAAAGGCCGCAAGCTGGACCAGGTCGAGAGCGAACTCGCGGTCGTAGTCGCCCGGATCCCCCTCGACCCAACCCACCTCGGGCACCGTCATCTGCGCGACGATCGTCGCCTCGAGCCCCGCCTCGCTGATGTCGGTGCTCACCCCGCCGCCACCTCCTCCAACCGCTCGTCGAGCGCGGGGTCATCGGCGTCCGGGTCCTCCGGGAGGGTCGCCACCGCCGCGCGCACGTCGAGCTTGCCGGTGACAACGTCAGAGATCAGGCGCATGCGGTATTCACGGAGTCGATGTACCTGGTCGCGCACTGCAGCTCCGATCAACTCACGCCTAGAAATCGCAGTATCGATTGCGTTGACAATCGCACGCTGCTCGTCCAACGGAGGGCAAAGAATTGGTATTCGCAGAAAATCCTCCGGATATAGACGGAGGCGTGAGGCTTGAATGCCAGTCGAACAACGATTGAACTCAGCAACATATGTGGAAGTCGTGAGTAGGTGCTCGACATACCGTGAGTCCACAGAAGACTGTCTTGGTCGATAGACGGCATAACTCGGACTGACGAGTCCTGTCTTTGGAGAAACCCCGAGGGCGCCCATCCACGCCCACATCGTGTTGACGACTAGATCCCCCGCCCTACAGATCTTGTGCCCTATGTATGACTCAGCCTGAAACATCGTGACCTGCTTCTCCGCCCGGGGAGTAACTCCAGTTAAATGCGACACCGAGAGCAACTCCTCGTCTCCTCCGACAGAACGTTCGTCTATCTCTCGAAAGCACCACTTTGCCCTGCGAACCTCCCAATGCACGGGCAAATCGCCGAGCCACTCGACACTCGAAGGCTTCAGGGGAACGCTGGAGTCGATGCCCTGGGTAATAGCCCGTAGGACGATCGCCCGCTTCTCGTTCTCCAGCAGCTCGATCAGTCGTTCCTTAGCCGCAATAAACCACTGAATCCGCGAGTCGACATAGCCGAGGAACCGAACGATGGCCGCTTGGTCCATCGACGGAGGCACAGGGATTTCGACCCTCTTTATTGCTCCCTGCGTCAGCCCGAAACGCGTCACGCCGTTGGCGGACACGTGGTATTGGTAAGCAACAGGAAGACTTTGACTTGCCCAAAATAGGTAAGCACCAGACAATCCCCGTCGGGCGCGAAGCATCGCCAGGTGATAGCCGCACACCAGGTCATCCGCTCCATCCTCAACCAATGCCGGGCTTGCAATGTCGTCCCAGCTCTCCGAGTCCTTGGTAATCAACACGTCTTCCGTTCGTAGGCGGAAGCGCTTGACCTCCTCATCTAGCGCGGTTCCCCTCGGGAAGTACATCCCCGATCGAATACGGTCGTTCCTGTAAACGTCTACATAGTTGCAAAGGCGAATCGGGCGCTCGCTGTCAACCTGATGCTTATCGACGGTACTTATCCAGAGATCCATCAGGCTCGATTGCCGCCGCACCTCCCACCCCTCCGGCACCTCGCCCAGCCACTCGACCCCGGAGTCCTTGTAGGCCGGATACGGCTTGAGGCCGGCGATCACGCCTGGGCCTTATCCGACCCGACGATCTCCTCTAACAGGCCCTCGGTTTCGCGCTCGACGGCGAGGATGTCGGCGCGGATCTCCTCCAGGGGGCGGAGCTCGACCGGCTTGTAGAAGTGGCGGGTGAAGTTGATCTCGTAGCCGATCTTGATCGAGGCAGGGACGATCCAGGCGTCGGGGGCATAGGGCAGCACCTCGCGGTGGATGAAGCCCTCCACCCCGCCCTTCTCCAGCAGCGGCACCTGCTCGGTGTCGCGCAGGTCGCTGTCGGGCTCGTACTCGATGACTCGCAGCTTGCCTTCGATCGCCCGCTCGAAGCGCCCGTGCAGCGGGTCCGCTTCGGCGGCACGTGCTCTGTGGACTTTGCGGATCACCGGCTCGCCGTCCTCGTCGGGCTGGGCGCCAGCGGTGCGTAGCTCTTTGATCTCCTTGGCGGAATACGCCCGATCGGGGTCGATGCCGACCAGCCGCAGCGGTCGCTCGACCGTCACCCTCTGGTAGCCGAAAGCCTCGTTGGCGAAGATTTTCGACTGCTCGCTCTCCTCGAAGGTGAGGAGCGTCTCGACCACCCGATGGATGTCCTCGCCGGAAAGCTCACAGTTCTTCTTGCCGAGGTTCTTGCGCAGCGGCTTGAACCACTTGGTCGCGTCGATCAGCTGCACCTTTCCCTGGCGGCGCGGGTCGTGCTCGGCCTTGCGGTTGCTGAGCACCCACACGTAGGTGGCGATCCCGGTGTTGTAGAAGAGGTTGAGCGGCAGCGCGACGATCGCTTCCAGCCAGTCATTCTCGATGATCCAGCGGCGGATGTTGCTCTCGCCCTGGCCGGCGTCGCCGGTGAACAACGAGGAGCCGTTGTGGACCTCGGCGATGCGGCTGCCGAGCGGCGTGTCCGTCTTCATCTTCGAGACGAGGTTGGCGAGGAACATCATCTGCCCGTCGCTGACCCTGGTGACGAGCGAGTACTCGGGGTCGCCATCATGCTCGATCAGGAAGCGCTCATCCTGGATCCCGGCCTTGCCGCCCATACGCTCCAGGTCGCCCTTCCAGCTCTTGCCGTACGGGGGATTGGAGAGCATGAAGTCGAACTGCGTGGTGCGAAAGGCGTCGTTGGCGAGGGTTGAGTGCTCGGGGCCGCCGACGATGTGGTCGGCGCCTTCCCCCTCCCCCTTGAGCAGAAGGTCCGCCTTGCAGATCGCATAGGTCTCGGCGTTGATCTCCTGCCCATAAGGGTGGGTGACGACATCCTTGCCCTGCTCGGCGGCGAGCTGGCCGAGGGTCTCTTCGGCGACGGTCAGCATGCCGCCGGTCCCGCAGGCGCCGTCGTAGAGCAGGTAGGTGCTCGACTCGATCCGGTCGGCGACCGGCGTGAAGATCAGCCGCGACATCAGCTGCACCGCGTCACGCGGCGTCCAGTGCTCTCCCGCCTCCTCGTTGTTCTCCTCGTTGAAGCGGCGCACCAGCTCCTCGAAGATCGTTCCCATCGAGTGGTTGTCGAGGGCCGGTTGGAGCTCGTTGCCCTCGGCGTCGCACACCGGCCCGGAGCCGAGGTTGATCGCCGGGTCGAGCAGCTTGTGGATAAGGTCGCCGAGCGCGTCGGCCTTGGAGAGCCGCGGGATCTGGTTGCGGAACTCGAAGTTGTCGAGGATCTCCTGAACGTTTGGGGAGAAACCGTCGAGGTAAGCGACGAAGTCGGCCGTCAGCTGCTGGCGGTTGCCGCGGCTACGGAGGTCCCTGAGGGTGAATTCCGAGTGGTTGTAGAAGGCCTGCCCGGCGGCGTCGCGCAGCGGCTGGTCCTGGTCGTTGATCCCCGCCTCGTCGAGCAGCGCTTTCGTCTCGAGGACCGCCCGCTTGGTCGGTTCGAGCACCGCGTCGAAGCGGCGCAGGACGACCATCGGCAGAATCACGTCGCGGTACTTGCCACGCACGTAGAGGTCCCGCAGGACGTCGTCGGCTATCCCCCAGACGAAGTTGACGATCTTGTTGTGCTGGCTGGCGTCCATCTCATCCCGGCGTCGGTGCGCTCAGTGGCCCGACATTCCCTTGGTAAGCGAAATTTCTGGCTTCAGAAAGGGGAATGAAAGCGGGGCAGCCAGGACTCGAACCTGGAATCGCCGGTTTTGGAGACCGGTGCCTTAGCCAGTTGGGCCACTGCCCCGAGGAGAGCAATGCTAGCCGGGCTCTGCGCAGCCTTGCGACAAACCGCTCCTAGCTGGGAACCTTCATGCGGGCGGAGGGACTTGAACCCCCACGGGCCGAAGCCCACCAGGACCTAAACCTGGCGCGTATACCAATTCCGCCACGCCCGCGCGAGCGCCATCTCGGCGCTTAACGAGCGGCCAATGCCGCATCGTCGCTCATAGATTCTATGATCGTTGGCGTGGCGGTAGGAGAGGTAACGCCGGGCTACGAGCTCTGGCACCCAAACCGGGAGAAGGCAGACGTGATCACGACCAAGTTCGTGATCGCCTTCCTGATGCTGGCCACGGCGGTGATCGCGGCTCTGGTGACGATCGGCGGCTTCTCGCTGCTCAGCGGCGGTGGCGGCATGGGCGCCATCTGCCTGATCTTCGCCCTGCTCTACGCGCTCTTCGGTTTCCTCGTCTCTCGCTGGAGCCGCGGCATCCTCCCCGTCGCCGCGTCGCTCTCGATGATCCTGGCGATCTTCTGCGCGGTCGGCGCCAACAGCTGGTTCGCCCGCGACAAGGCCGGCTTCGAGGAGGCACTGCTGCCGGTCTCGATGATCGGGCTGCTGGTGGTGATCCTCGCCCTGCTCCAACTGGTCCTGATCGTCGCCTGCTTCTACGGCTTCAGCCAGGACTGGCACGTCGAGGAGGAGCGGCCGATCGGCTCCGGCGAAGACTACGGCGCCGGCGCCCCACCCGATCCCGACGCACCGCAGCCTGCCTGAACGGTCATCTGCGCCAGCTTTGTAAAGGCTCTGCTGAGACTGTAAGAAATCAGTCGCAATGGCTTGATTCGCGGGGGCTGCGACCGACAACAGGCATAACCTCGGATTTACAATGACTGCAGCCTGCGGCGGTGGCGAAATTCGGCAAACGCGATGGATTCAAAATCCATTGCCCGCAAGGGCTTGTGGGTTCGAGTCCCACCCGCCGCACTCTTTCAGGGCAGCCGCATGAGAACACGTGCGGAAGTCGCCGTGTCCGTTCGCTTGCGCATGGCGGCTACAACCACTGCGCAATTTCGCGCGCCACCGGCATCCCACGCAGCACCGTCTGCGCCTGGCTCAATGGACGTGAACCCAAGTTCGACACCGAGAGAACGCGAGGCGGTGCATGTGCGAGGTGCGGGGGGCTGGAGGAGCCATTCCCCGGACTGCTCGTCTTCTCGTACGCCTACCTGCTCGGCCTGTATCTCGGCGATGGTTGTCTGCTTAAGCACCCGCGTCGGGTTTCCCGCCTTCATATCTCACTCGACGCCCGTCATACATTGATCGCAGAGGAGTGCCTAGCTGCGATGGCGCTCACAATGCCGACCAGCAAAGCCTCAATGGCACGTGATCGCCGCTGGCGAATGCTCAACGTGGTGTCCTACTCTCAGCATTGGCCTCATCTCTTTCCACAGCACGGTCAAGGGCCCAAGCACAAGCGCAAGATCGTGCTCGAGTCCTGGCAGCAGCGCATTGTCGAGCGCCGCCCGGGTCGCCTCCTTCTGTGACCAGCTTGGGATCGCCTGGCGCCAGGATGGGCCGTGGGACATCTCCGTCGCCCGCCGCGAGGCGGTGGCGATCATGGATCGGCACGTCGGCCCGAAGCGATAGAGGCGTCACTAGACTCCGCCGCGGGATGCGGGTGCACCACCTCAACTGCGGGTCGTTCTGTCCCCACGGGAGGCGCCTGATCAACGGCGAGGGCGGCCTGCTGGAGCGCGGCGACGTCGTCTGCCACTGCCTGGCAATCGAGGCCGGCGACGGCCTGGTCCTTGTCGATACCGGCTTCGGCATGGAGGACGTACGCAACCCGCGCCAGCTCGGCACCCTCTTCAGCGGACTGATGAACCCGCGGCCGAAGGCCGAGACGACCGCGCTGAAGCAGCTCGAGGCACTTGGCTTCGGTGCCGGCGACGTGCGCCACATCGTCACCACCCACCTCGACCTCGACCACGCCGGCGGCCTGCCCGACTTCCCCGCGGCCGAGGTCCACGTCCTCTCCGCCGAGCTGGACGCGGCCCTCCATCCGGCCCTCAACGACAAACTGCGCTACATCGGCGGCGCCCACTGGAAGCACGAGCCGCGCTGGGTCAGGCACGAGGGCGGGGGCGATGACTGGTTCGGCTTCGAGGGCATCCGCGTGCTGCCGGACATCGACGACGAAGTGCTGCTGATCCCCCTGATCGGCCACACCCGCGGCCACACCGCAGTCGCGATCCGCTCCGGCGAGGGCTGGCTGCTGCACTGCGGCGACGCCTACTTCAACCACGGCGAGATGCGGACGCCCCCGAGCTGCCCACCGATGCTGCGCTTCTTCCAGAACCTGACCGCGTCCGACAACAAGGCGCGCAAGTCCAACCAGGAGCGCCTGCGCGAGCTGGCCACCCGTCACGGCGACGAGGTGACCCTCTTCTGTGCGCACGACCCGCACGAGCTGGAGCGGGAGCAGGCGAAAGCAGGCACCGCCACGGCGACCGAGTGACCGCCGCGGCGCCGGAAAGGCTCTGGGAGCCCTCGGCAGAGCTGGTCGAGCGGGCGCGGATGACCGAGTACATGCGCTGGCTTAGCGCCGAGCGGGGGCTTGAGTTCGACGGCTACGACGACCTCTGGCGCTGGTCGGTCGACGACCTCGAGGGCTTTTGGTCCTCGATCTGGGACTTCTTCGCGGTGCAGTCTGATGGCGGCTATGACCGGGCGCTCGGCAGGCGTGCGATGCCGGGGGCTGAGTGGTTCGACGGCGCCCGTCTCAACTACGCCGAGCACGTCTTCGCCGGTAAAGACGACGCAGAGCCGGCGATCCTGCACGCCTCGGAGCTGCGCGAGCTCGGCAAGCTG